>JANPCT010000558.1:0-2459 GCA_031431095.1 Acidobacteriota bacterium
CATCGACTCGGTGAGACCGACGGTGGCGACCGCGTCGGCGCCGAGATGCGCGACCCAGAACACGTCGGCGACGGCGAAAATCGATTCCATCGCCATCTCGACGACCATCGGCACCGCAAGCAGGATGACGGCGCGTCCGACCGGCGAGGTCGTGTAATCGACTTCGGTGCCGCGAACCGCCTGGAGGATGGTCGAGGAAAGGCTGTGGGGCTCGCTGGCGCGCGTTTCCGGCATGCCCGGCTAGTTTATGGCCCTCGGCCCGGCGAAGGTCGCCAACTATCGTTTACCGACAACAAAAACAACGGACTATGCGTCTAACCGGAGGTTCACGCCGGCATGTCCGGTATGTTCGGATTCGGCCACGTTCCGACCGTTTCCGAACACACCCACATCTCTCGAGTCCACCATGGAAGCATTCATCAGGGATCTGAAGCACTCCCTGCGCATGTTCGCGCAGAGCCCGGCGTTCACCCTCGCGGCGATTGCGGCGTTGACGCTTGGCATCGGGGCAAACACCGCTATCTTCTCCGTCGTCAATGCGGTGCTCCTGAAGCCGGTGGCCGTGCCCGATCCGGATCGGGTGGTGATGTTCATGAACGTGTCGCCGCGCGGCACCGGCGGCGGCGCGTCGCCGGCCAAATTCGCGCACTATCGACAGCAGACGGAGATCGTGCAGGACGTTTCGGCCTTCAACACCGGCGTGATGAACTATACCGGCGGCAGCTTCCCCGAGCAGTTGCGATCCGGGCGTGTCTCGGCCGACTTTTTCAAGCTGACCGGCGCGCCCGTCCTGCTCGGCCGGACCTTCACTCCAGAAGAAGACACGCCCACCGGTCCGCGCGTCACGGTGATTTCGCGGAACCTGTGGCAGACCCGCTTCAGCGCCGACCCCAACATCGCGGGCAAGAGCATTTCGCTCGGCGGCGAACCGTACACGATCGTCGGCGTGCTCAATCATTTCGACTTCCGCGAGTTCGGTCCGACGCCGCAGGTCTGGGTGCTCTTCCAGTTCGATCCAAACACGGCGGACCAGGGACATTATTTCCAGGCCATGGGACGGCTCAAGCCCGGCGTGACGCTGCAGCAGGCGAAAACGCGCATGGGGGCGTCCGCGAACGATTTCCGCGCCAAGTTCCCCCAGGCGCTCGGCGCGCAGAGCTCCTTCGGCGTGCAGACCATCCGTGACGTAATCGTGGGTCAGGACGTGAAGCAGTCGCTGCTGATTTACGGCGGCGCCGTCAGCTTCGTGCTGCTGATTGCGTGCGCCAACGTCGCGAACCTGCTGCTCGTCCGCGCCACCGGCCGCCGGCGTGAGATCGCGATCCGCGCCGCGATCGGCGGATCGCGCGGCCGCATCATCCGGCAACTCCTCACTGAGAGCGTCGTCCTCTCCTTCGCGGGGGGAATCATGGGTTTGTTCGCCGGCTGGGCCGGGATTCGCGCGTTGCTGTCGGTCAACACTGCGGGGCTGCCGCGCGTCGGAGAGAACGGCGCCCTCGTCGGTCTCGACTGGCGGGTCGTGGCATTCGCGATCCTGGTCTCACTCTCGACTGGCGTGATCTTCGGATTGATTCCCGCGCTCCAGAGCTCGAAGGCCGATCTGACTACGGCGTTGAAGGAGAGCGCCGGCCGGTCGGGCACCGGATTCCGCCAGAACAAGGCACGTTCGATCCTTGTCGTCGTCGAGGTGGGCCTGGCCCTCGTGCTGCTGATCGGATCGGCGCTCCTCATCCGCACCGCGATGGCGCTCGGCCGTGTCGATCCCGGGTTCGACACGCATAACGTCCTGACGTTGAAGATGTCGCTGAAGGGTGCGCGATACGACAAGGCGGAGGCGGTCGAGCAGGTGGTGCGCAACGGCGTCGAGAAGCTGAAGACGATTCCCGGCGTCGTCAATGCCAGCGCGACGTGCTGCGTCCCACTGCAGGGAGGATACGGCCTGCCGTTCCGGGTCGTCGGCCGGCCGCTCGCCGCCGACAGCCAGGGGCCCTTCCATGGCGGCGGCGGCTGGATGACCGTCTCGCCTGGCTATTTCGAGGTGTTCAAGATTCCGGTGAAGCGCGGACGGACGGTCAGCGAGCGCGACACCAGCACGTCCACGCCGGTCGTCGTCATCAACGAAGCGATGGCCAAACAGTTCTGGCCCAAGGCCGATCCGATGGCGGACCGCATCATCATCGGCAAGGAAGTCATGCCCGCGTTCTCCACCGAAGGTGAGCGCCAGATCATCGGCATCGTCGCCGACATCAAGAGCGAGGGTCTCGACAGCGATGCGCAGCCGCAGATGTTCATTCCGCAGGCCCAGGTCCCCGACGCGGCCAATGCGCTGAACGTCAGCCTGACGCCGATCTCCTGGGTGGTGCGGACGCAGGTGCCGCCGCAATCGCTGAGCAGCACGATCCAGGATCAGCTGCGCCAGTCCACAGGCCTGCCGGTGTCGGACGTCAAGTCCATGGACG
>JANPCT010000559.1:0-3817 GCA_031431095.1 Acidobacteriota bacterium
GAGGCGCTGCGCGCGGCCGGCGTGCGCATCAGCGTCGAACCCGCCGACGTTTCGCGTCCCGACGAGGTCCGGCGTCTGCTCGGAGCGATCGCCGGCGACGCGCTGCCGTTGCGCGGCGTCGTCCACGCGGCGGGCGTGATCGACGACGCGGCGCTGCTGCAGGGGAATGCTGCGCGACTGGCGCGCGTGATGGCGCCGAAGGTCGCGGGGGCCTGGAACCTGCACACGGAGACGCGCGACCTGACGCTCGACTTCTTCGTGCTGTTCTCGTCGATTGCGGGCGTCCTCGGATCGCCGGGGCAATCGGGCTACGGCGCGGCGAACGCGTTCCTCGACGCGCTGGCCCATCACCGGCGCGCCTGCGGTCTGGCGGCGACGAGCATCGCGTGGGGACCGTGGGAGCAGGCCGGCCTGGCCGCCGGACTCGCGTCGCAGCGGCGCTGGGCTGACGCCGGCATCGCGCCGCTCGCGCCGGCGACGGCCCTGGCGATTTTCCGCGGGCTGCTCGCCGATCAGCGCCCCGGCGTCTCGGTGCTCGCTGTCGACTGGGCTCGCCTCGGCGCCGCGGCGGGCACGCGGGTCGATCGCCGGTTCATCGGCGACTTCGCTGCACCGGTGGCAGCGTTCGCCGGCGGCGCCGCGGCGCTGCGTCTCCTGATCGAAGATGCGCCGGCGGCGGCGCGCCTGGATATCGGCCGGCGGGTCGTGACCGGTGAAGTGGCCGCGGTGCTCGGCCTGGCGCTGGCCGCGGCGAGCGACCCGAACAAGGGTTTACAGGACCTCGGGCTGGACTCGCTGCTCGCGCTCGAGCTGCGCGAACGGCTGCAGTGCGCGACGGGCGTCGCACTGCCGTCGACGCTGGCGTTCGACTACCCGACGATCGAGACGCTCGCGGTGCACCTGGTCGAGGACGTCATCGAAGGCGCGGACCGGATGGCGCCGGCCGGCGCGCGAAGCTCGGAAGGAGCGGACCTCCTCCTGCGCATCGAGGATCTGAGCGACGAGCAGGTCGAAGCGATGCTGACGGGCAGGCTGCCCGCGGAAGGTATCTGAGTTGGCGAACGCGAACGAGTTCCTCCAACGGATCATGCAGCTGCCGCCCAAGCGGGTGGCGCTGCTGGCGATGGAGCTGCAGGCGCGGCTCGACGCGCGCGATCGCGCGCAGGAGGAACCGATCGCGATCGTCGGCATGGGCTGCCGTTTCCCCGGCGGGGCGACCAGCCCGGAGGCGTTCTGGCGGCTGCTGCGCGCCGGCGTGGACGCGATCTCGGAGGTGCCGCGCGACCGGTGGGACATCGACGCCTATTACGATCCGGATCCCGAGGCGGTCGGCAAGATGACGAGCCGCTACGGCGGCTTCGTCGGCGGCATCCAGGAGTTCGACGCCCCGTTCTTCGGCATGGCGCCACGCGAAGCGGCGGCGCTTGACCCGCAGCAGCGGCTGCTGCTCGAGGTGTCGTGGGAAGCGCTCGAGCACGGCGGCTACGCGCCGGATCGCCTGCAGGGTAGCCGCACCGGCGTCTTCGTCGGCATCAGCAGCTCGGACTACGGGCAGCAGCAGATCAAGCTCGGCGAGGCGCGGCACTTCAACGCCTATTTCGGCACCGGCACGGCGCCGAGCGTCGCGGCCGGGCGCCTCTCCTACTCGCTCGGCCTCGAGGGCCCGAGCCTCTCGGTCGACACCGCGTGCTCCTCATCGCTCGTCTCGGTCCACCTCGCCTGCCAGAGCCTGCGCAGCGGTGAGAGCGACCTGGCGCTCGCCGGCGGCGTCAGCCTGCTGCTCGCGCCGGAGATCAACGTCGCGCTGTCGCGCGCGAAGATGCTCTCCCCCGGCGGGCGCTGCCGGACGTTCGACGCGTCCGCCGACGGCTACGTGCGCTCGGAAGGCTGCGGACTGCTCGTGCTGAAACGCCTGTCGGCGGCCGTGGCCGACGGCGACCGCGTGCTGGCCGTGATTCGCGGATCCGCGGTGAACCAGGACGGGCGCAGCGGCGGCCTCACCGTGCCGAACGGTCCGTCCCAGCAGGAGCTCATTCGCGAGGCGCTGCGCCGCGCCCAGCTGCAGCCGTCCGACGTCAGCTACGTCGAGGCGCACGGCACCGGCACCTCGCTCGGCGACCCCATCGAGGCGCACGCGCTGGGCGCCGTGTTCGCGCGCGGCCGCGCGGTCGATCGGCCGCTGCTGGTCGGATCGGTGAAGACGAACCTCGGCCATCTCGAGGCGTCCGCCGGCATCGCCGGGCTGATTAAGACCGTGCTCGCGCTGCAGCACCAGGAGATTCCGCCGCACCTGCATTTCGCAACGCCGAGCCCCCACATCGACTGGAACGCCATCCGCGTCCAGGTGCCGACGGCGCCGACGGCGTGGCCGTCCAGCGCGCGTCGCATCGCCGGCGTCAGCTCATTCGGGTTCAGCGGCACGAACGCGCACGTCGTCCTCGAGGAGGCGCCGGCGGCGGAGCGCCAGGCTGCCGGGCCGGATCGTCCGCGGCACCTGCTTGCGCTGTCGGCGCGAACCGCCGCGGCGCTCGCCGAGCTGGCGCGGGGATACGAGCGGGCGCTGGCGACCGGCGACGTGCCGTTCGCGGACGTCTGCTTCACCGCGAACGTGGGCCGTTCGCACTTTCAGCACCGTGCCGCGGTGGTCGCCGCGTCGGCCGGAGAGGCGCGCGAAGCGCTGCAGGCAGTGATGGAGCGCCAGGAGCACCCGGCGCTCTCCCAGGGGGTGGCGCCGAAAACGGCCGCGGGCGTCGTGTTCCTCTTCTCCGGACAGGGCGCGCAGTTCGCCGGGATGGGCCGCGAGCTGTTTGAGACCCACCCGGCGTTCCGCGCCGCGATCGAGCGCTGCAGCGCTGCGGCGGGCCTCCTGCCAGGCGGCTCGCTCGTGGACATTCTGTACGGGAACGCGCCGGCGACGCTCGACGATACCGCCGCCGCGCAGCCCGCGCTGTTCGCGGTCGAATACGCGCTGGCGGAGCTGTGGCGCTCGTGGGGCGTCAAGCCGGCGGTGATGCTCGGTCACAGCCTCGGTGAATACGTCGCCGCGTGCGTGGCCGGCGTCTTCAGCCTCGAAGATGCCATGGCGCTCGTCGCCGCACGCGGCCGGCTGATGCAGGCGACGGCGGAAGGGTCGATGGTCGCCGTGCTCGCGGATGAAGCCGCGGTGCGCGCCGCGATCGACGCGAGCGGCCGAGATGTCGCGGTGGCCGCGGTGAACGCCGCCGCCAACACCGTCGTGTCGGGCGCGCCGGACGAGGTCCGCGCGCTGCTCGGGATCTGCGCGGCGCGGTCTCTCGAGGTCCGGCCGCTCCGGGTGGGTCGGGCGTTCCACTCGCCCTTGATGGATCCGATGCTCGCGGAGTTCGACGCCGCGCTTCGCCGCGTCACGTTCGCGCCGGCGCAGATTCCCATCGTGTCCAGCGTGACCGGAGCCGTCGTCGCGCACGAGCTCACGGACCCGGCGTACTGGCGGCGCCAGGTTCGCGATACGGTCCGTTTTCAACAGGCAGTCGAAACCGCGGCGCGCAGCGGGGCGTCACTCTTCCTCGAAGTCGGCCCGGGATCGACGCTGGTGTCGCTGGGGCCCGCCTCCGTGGAGACCGCCGACGCCCTGTGGTGCACGTCGATCCGGAAGGACCGCTCCGACTGGACCGAGCTGCTGACCAGCCTCGCGCGCCTGTACGCGCGCGGCGCGAACGTTGACTGGATCGGGTTCGATCGTCCGCATGCGCGCCGCCGCGTCGCGCTGCCTACGTATCCGTTTCAGCGGCAGCGCCACTGGATCGAACGCGTCGGCAGCGCCGCGCGCCGCGCCGGC
>JANPCT010000560.1:0-5819 GCA_031431095.1 Acidobacteriota bacterium
CTTCACCGGCAAGGTCACCGAGATCGGCAACAGCCCGATCACGGCGACCGGCGGCGCGGCGTCGCAGGCGACGAACTTCAAGGTGAAGGTCACGATCGACGGCGAGATCCCCGACGTGCGGCCGGGCTTCACGTGCACGGCGGAGATTACGACCGCCACGCGAGGCGCCGTGGTGTCGGTTCCGATCCAGGCGACGACGGTGCGGGACAAGGTGGTCGACAAGGAAGGCAACATCGTCCCCGACGAGAACACCGGGCCCGGCAGACGGCGGCTCACGACGGTGTCGAGCGCCGAACTGAAGCCCGGCCAGGAGCACAAGGAGCTCGAAGGCGTGTTCGTGGTCAAAGACAACAAAGCGACCTTCGTGCCGATGAAGACCGGTATTGCGGGCGAAAAATACTTCGAGGTCCTGTCGGGGATCAAAGAAGGCGACCAGGTCATCGTCGGTCCGTTCAGCTCGGTGCGCGAACTGGCCGACGGGGCTCCGGTGAAGATTGAAGCTCCGACGCGCGGCACAACGATCAAGAAGTAGCGGGTGACGGCGGCGCCCGGAGCGCGGCTGCCGCCGTCCGGCGAACCTGGACGAGGGCTCTTATGCACCAATTTCTCGAAGCCGCGGGCATCGCGCTCGGCGCCGTCTGGGCGAACAAGCTGCGGTCGTTCCTTACCGTCCTGGGGAACATCGTGGCCGTCACGTCGATCATCGCCGTGGTGTCGCTCGTCCAGGGAATGAACGAGTACGTCACCAAGGCGATTGTGTCGGACGTGGGCGCCGACAACTTCACGATCCAGCGGATGCCCGTGATCCGCACGCAGGCCGACGAGGAGCGGGTGCGCAACAATCCGCGGCTCACGCTCGACGAGGCGGCGGCCGTTCGCAAGGCCAGCGACAATGTCAGCGCGGTCGCGGCGCAGGCCAGCGCGAGCTCGCGGCTCATCTACGGCGCGACCTCCCTGGACAACATCCAGGTCCAGGGCGTGTCTCGCGACTACGTGAACTTCTCCACGTTCACGGCCGACCGCGGACGCCTGATCAGCCCGGTCGAAGTCGAGTCGAACCGCCCCGTCACCGTGCTCGGATGGGACACCGCGGACCGGCTGTTCGGCCCGGTCGAACCGCTCGACAAGGAGATCAAGATCGGCGGACGGCATTTCCGCGTCGTCGGCGTCAGCGAGAAGAAGGGCTCGGCGTTCGGGCAGTCGCAGGACGAGTTCGCGATCATCCCGCTCGGCCAGTTCCAGAAGATGTTCGGATCGCGGATGTGGGGGCTGCAGCTGCTCGTCAAGCCGAAGACCCCGGAGGTCGTGAAGGCCGCGATGGACGATGCGACGGTGGCGCTCCGCATCGACCGCCGGCTCAGGCCAAAGGATCCGGACAATTTCGGCATGTTCACGTCGGACTCGCTGCTCGCGCTCTATCACACGGCGACCAACGGCATCTTCGCCGTCCTCATCGGCGTGGTCGCGCTCTCGCTGGTCGTCGGCGGCATCGTCATCATGAACATCATGCTGATGGTCGTCAGCGAGCGCACGCGCGAGATCGGCCTGCGCAAGGCGCTCGGCGCGCGGCGCCGCGACATCGTGTGGCAGATCCTCACCGAGTCGGTCACGCTCTCGACTTTCGGCGGCATGGTCGGGACCGCGCTGGGCTTCATCGTCGCGCTGGTCATCGCCAGGGTGTCGCCGATGCCGGCATCGGTGCAGGTGTGGTCGGTCGCCATGGGCATCGGCGTCACGGCCGTCGTCGGCTTGTTCTTCGGTCTGTATCCCGCGATGCGCGCCGCCAGGCTGGACCCCATCGAAGCGCTCAGGCGGGAATAGTGGCAGGACTCCGCGCCGGACTGCTGTCCGAAATCGTCGCGATGTCGTTCGACACGCTCCGCACGAGCAAGATGCGCTCGGCGCTGACCGTCCTGGGCGTGGTGATCGGCATCACCTCCATCGTCGGGATGACCTCGCTCATCCGCGGGTTCGACGAGTCGCTGCGCGATTCGATCCGCGAGCTCGGCCCGAACACGATCCTCGTGCAGAAGTTCAGCGGCCTGACCATCCTGAGCGGCAAGAGCTTTCTCGAGGTCATCAAGCGTCCGAATATCACGATCGAGGACGCTGAGGCCATCGCGCGCGACTGCCCGTCGGTGGAGATGATCGACGTGTGGCTCGGCATGATGGGCAACAGCCGCTCGCGCATCTACTTCGGCCACGAGCGGACGAAACAGCTGGCGGTACTGGGCGCGACGGAGAACTTCGCGGCGGTCAACTTCGCCAAGCTGGCGGCCGGACGCCTGTTCACCCCGGGCGAGGTCGAGCATCGCCGCCAGCTCGTCGTCCTCGGCCAGACACCGTTTACGTCGCTGTTCCCCAACACCGATCCGATCGGCAAGGTGGTGCGCATCGGGGCCAACCAGTTCACCGTCATCGGCGTCCTGGGACCACGCCCCAACCTCGGCGGGCTCGGTTCGGGGGCCGACGACTTCGTGGTCATCCCGTACAGCGCGCACGAGAAGTTCTACGGCAAGGTGCTGAGAGGCTCGGCGCGGGTGACCGGCTCCGGGCAGATGAACCCCTCGATGTTCCGCACCGCAATGGTCGCCGTCGTCCCCCGCGAGGACGCCGGGCGCGAACAGGCGATGCGCGAAGTCGAGGCGGTCATGCGCATTCGCCACAGCCTGAAGCTGGATCAGGAGAACGACTTCGACCTGGCCACGCAGGATGCCGCGCTGAAGGTCTGGGACAAGGTGAGCCAGGGCACCTTCCTCGCGCTCGTCGTCATCTCGTCGATCGCGCTGATGGTCGGCGGCATCGGCGTCATGGCCATCATGATGATCTCGGTCACCGAGCGCACCCGCGAAATCGGCGTGCGCAAGGCGCTCGGCGCGCGGCGGCGCGAGATCCTCTGGCAGTTCCTGATCGAGGCGGTGTTCCTGACGTCGATGGGAGGCCTGCTCGGCATTCTGTTCGGCAGCGGCATCGGCCTCGGCGTCCACTGGCTGTCGGGCTTCCCCGTCTCGCTGCCCTGGTGGTCGTTCGCCCTCGGCATCGGCTTCTCCGCCAGCGTCGGCATCTTCTTCGGGCTGTTCCCCGCCTTCAAGGCGTCACGCCTCGACCCGATCGAAGCGTTGCGATACGAGTAGAATTTCTCGAGGGCGCCGCGTTCTCGATCATCAGCGTCTCCGATCCCTGTGATTCTGCGATTCAACGCCCGTTCCCGAAGCCGCTTGTAACGACCCCGCAACGGTCGTAGGATGGCCCTCTGGTAGAAGCGGAGGGTACCCGCCATGAAGGTTTACGACGCTGGCAGCCTGAGAAACGTGGCCCTGGTCGGCCACTCGGGCTCCGGAAAGACCCAGCTGGTTTCAGCGCTCCTCTACGATGCAGGAGCCGTCAACCGGTTCGGCAAGGTGGACGAGGGGACGACCATCACCGACTATGACGAAGAAGAGATCGCCCGCAAGCACACGCTGTCCGCGAGCCTCGCCTACGCCGAGTGGAACAAGACCAAGATCAACTTCATCGACACACCGGGCCTCGCCAATTTCCTGAGCGACGCGCGCGCGGCGCTGCGCGTGGCCGACGCGGCGCTGGTGGTGGTGGACGCGCTGCACGGCGTCGAGGTGTCGACCGAGAAGGTCTGGGAAGCGGCCAGTGAGCTCGCCCTGCCGCGACTGCTGGCGCTGAACCGGCTCGATCGCGAGCGCGCCAGCCTCGACCGCTCGCTCGAGTCGCTGCGCGCCGCGTTCGGGCGCACCGTCATCCCGATCCAGCTGCCGATCGGCGAGGAGAAGGGCTTCGCCGGCGTGATCGATCTCGTCGCGATGAAGGCGTGCATGTTCGCCAGCGACGGCAGCGGCAAGCCGATCGACGGGGCGATTCCCGGCAACATGATCGAGGTGGCGAACGGCGCTCGCGAGGCGCTCATCGAGATGGTCGCCGAGGCGGACGACGCGCTGATGGAGAAGTTCTTCGACGCCGGCACGCTGAGCCAGGAGGATCTGATCTTCGGCCTCAAACGCGCCATTGCGGCCGCCCACATCTTCCCCGTGGTCCTGACGTCCGCGACCGCGAACATCGGCATGCAGCCGCTGCTCGATGCGATCGTCAGGTACGTGCCGTCGCCCGCGGAGCGGGCGCTCAGAGCGCGAGGGGCGGAGGGGGAAGAGGTCGACATCAAGGCGACCGACGGCGGCGCGGCGTCGGCCTTCGTGTGGAAGACGGTGGCGGATCCGTTCGCGGGGCGCATCACGCTCTTTCGCGTGTTATCCGGCACGCTGAAGTCGGACACGACGATTCACAACGCCACCAGGGACGCGCCCGAGCGGCTCGGCCACCTGCTGCTGCTGCAGGGGAAGGCCCAGACGAGCGTCGCGGAAATCAAGGCAGGCGACATCGGCGCCGTCGCGAAGCTCAAGGAAACCCAGACCAGCGACGTGCTCGCCGACAAGGGCGCCTTCGCGCGCATCCCGCCGATGATCTTCCCCGAGGCGGTGATCTCGTATGCCATCGAGCCGAAGTCGCGCGGGGACGAGGAGAAGATCAGCACCGCGCTCCACCGGCTGCAGGAAGAGGATCCGACGATCAGCTACACACGCGACGCGCAAACCAAGGAGCTCCTGCTGGCCGGGCAGGGGCAGTCGCACATCGAGGTCACCGTCGCGAAGCTCAAGAAACGCTTCGGGGTGGAAGTCACGCTCAAGCTGCCGCGCATCCCCTATCGCGAAACCATCACCGCGGCCGTCGACGCGCACGGGCGGCACAAGAAGCAGACCGGCGGGCACGGCCAGTTCGGCGACTGCAAGGTCAAGTTCGAACCGCTTCCGCGCGGCAGCGATTTCGAGTTTCTCAACGACACCTTTGGCGGCTCGATTCCCCGACAGTTCGTCCCGGCGATCGAGAAAGGCATCCAGGACTCCCGCCTGCGCGGTTTCCTCGCGGGTTACCCGATGGTCGATTTCCGCGCCAGCGTCTACGACGGGTCGTTTCACCCGGTCGACTCGAGCGAGATGTCGTTCAAGATGGCCGGCTCACTCGCGTTCAAGGACGGCATGTCGCGCGCGCGGCCGACGCTGCTCGAGCCGGTCATGAACGTCGAGGTCTATGCGCCAAGCGATTTTGCCGGCGACCTGATGGGGGATCTCAACAGCCGCCGAGGGCGCATAGGGGGCATGGACACGCGAGGCACATCGACTGTCATCCGCGCCAAGGTGCCCATGTCGGAGATGCTCACCTACGAGCAGCACCTGACCTCGGCGACCGGCGGGCGCGGCTCGTATCACATGACCTTCGATCACTACGAGGAAGTGCCGCAGCACCTCCACGCCAGGATCATCGCGGCATCGAAGTCCGAAAAGGGGGCGGAGGAGGCGGAAGAGGTGTGAACACTGCCGATTGGCGATTGGCGATTGACGACTGACGGACTGTCGGTTGTCCGATTGACGGATTGACGGATTGACGGATTGCCGAGGGCGGGGCGGGCGCCCTGCGCTCTCGGGGCGCTGTCGATCGTCCGACGTGCGGTCGCTTCGGCTGAAGTTCGTCAAAGTCGCAAAGTCGACGCGCTCGTGCCCTTGCGACTATGGGTCACCGCCACTAGACTAGGATGCCTGAGGCGGCAGGCTTTGAGGCCACCGGTCGACAAACGAAAGGCCGGGTCGCGCGACGCGCTTCCCGGCCCCAATCGTCAATCCGTCAATTCGCAATCATCAATCGGCCATCGTCGATTGCGAATCGCCAATCGTCAATCTGCAGTCGCCACTCAGGAGCCTCCCGCCTTGCGCGGGGTCGAGGTCTTGGCGCCCTTGCCGCGGGTGTCGGTCTTGCCG
>JANPCT010000561.1:0-5220 GCA_031431095.1 Acidobacteriota bacterium
AGATCGACGAGCTCGCGGCGGCCGGGATTCCGATCGGCGACCGGTTGATCGTCAGCGACAAGGCGCACTTGATCCTGCCGTATCACCGCGAGCTCGACCTCTTGAGCGAGGCGCGCCGCGGCGAGCAGAAGATCGGGACGACATCGCGCGGCATCGGGCCGGCGTACGAGGACAAGATCGCCCGGCGCGGCGTCCGCGTCGGCGACCTCGCGAACACCGACGCGTTGCGCACGGCCATCCGCCACAACGTCGACGCGCGCAATCGCATCATCGGCGATTCGGTGATGCACGCCGAGCAGGTGCTCGAGGCGCTGGCCGCGGCGTGGGCGCGCATGGGGCCGTGGGTGACCGACGTCTCGCTGTTTCTTTCACGCGCGCGCGCCGCGCAGCGCTCGATCATGTTCGAGGGGGCGCAGGGCACCCTGCTCGACATCGATCACGGCACCTATCCCTACGTGACGTCCTCGAACGCGACCATCGGCGGTGTGTGCACGGGCCTTGGCGTGCCGCCCCGCGCCATCGACGGCGTCCTCGGCGTGGCAAAGGCCTACACGACGCGGGTCGGCGGCGGGCCGCTGCCGACCGAGCTGACCGGCGCGATCGGCAACCGCCTGCGCGAGACGGGCCAGGAGTTCGGCGCCGTCACCGGAAGGCCGCGCCGGTGCGGCTGGTACGACGCGGTCGCCGTGCGCTACGCGGTGCGCGTCAACGGTCTCGACGCGCTCGCGCTGACCAAGCTCGACGTGCTCGATGGGATGGAGGAGCTGCGGATCTGCACCGCATACCGCTGCGCCGGCGCAACGCTGACGGAGTTTCCCGGCGAGATCGCCCAGCTCGCGGCGTGCGAGCCGGTCTACGAATCCATCCCCGGATGGCAGACGCCGACGGCCGGTGTGCGCCGCTATGCCGACCTGCCGCCGGCCGCCCAACGCTACGTGGCGCGCCTCGAGGACCTGACCGGCGTGCCGGCCGCCGTCGTCTCCACCGGCTCGGCGCGCGAGGACACCATCATCCGCGACGACTCCATTGCCGCGGCCTGGTTCGGCCGGAGCTGACGCCCGCGTCACAATGCGGCGTAGCGTCATGGCGTCGGCGACGGCGAGGAGGGAGGCGCGGCTGCGGCTAGTGCTCCGATTGGGAAATGGCTCGCGCACCGAGACCGGTGAAGCGCCCGCGCCGCACGGCGCGACGACCGCGCATACCGCGAGTATGTTAGGGAGGAGCAACGCCGCAGCACGGGATGCAGCGCCGGTCGAATGCCGAGGTATTTCGCGATCTGAGCACTAGCTCTTGTTCCGGTTTGTGAACTGATCGATGGCCTTGGCGTCGGCGTCGGTGAATTCGACGCCGGCGCGATACTGGGCGGCCTTCGCCGGCGCCTTGGGCAGTTCGAACTTGGCCCAGGCGATGGCGCCGCGGAAGCGCATCTGCAGGTCTTCGACCGGAATGGTGATGCGGACTCGCTGATTCGGCCGGAGGACGGTGTGAGAGATGACCTGCGCGCCGACAGTGGAGAGGTCGATCACCGCGGCTGGATTGCCGTCCAGGTGCAGCTCGACGCCGTCCTTGACGCGGAATCGCGGCGCGCGACGGGTACCGTGCCAGTCGAGCGCTTTCGCCGCCTCGACGGTAGCCGTCGGCGCCGCTGCGCCCGCGGCACCCGACGTGCCGCCGGAGGCCGGACTGGCGGACGAGGGCTTGACCACCTGGCGCGAGTAGTCGCCGGTATGCGACATGACGCGCACTTCGGCATGCGACAACTGCGGGTCGCTCTTGATGCGATTGATCAGGGCGGCGCCGCGCGGCGTGGCCGCGAACAGACGCTCGAGCACCACGAGTCCAGGCCGCTGCTCCATGATCGTCTGGAGCGCCTGGATCGGTTCGGTATCGGCGAACGTGAGGATCTCTCCGTCAACTTTGACCTGGTCGCGAAGACCCGGCATGAGGTTTTGAGCAGCAATGACCAGGGCGCCCGCAGACATCCGGCCAGTCTAGCATGAGCCAGAATCACGATGCCGATGTCATCGTCGCCGGCGCCGGCCCGGCTGGAGCGACGGCGGCGCTGACGCTGGCACGCAGCGGGCTGCGCGTGCTCATCATCGAACGCTACACGTTGCCGCGGCAGAAGCCCTGCGGCGGCGGCATCAGCACCCGCGTGTTGTCGCGATTCCCGTGGCTGCCGGATGCGCTCACGCGCATTCCCACCCATCCCGTGTCGAGCCTCTACCTCGAGGGTCCGTCGGGCGACGCCTTCCGGATGGAGACGCCCGGTCCGACCGTCCTGATGATCCGGCGCATCGAGTTCGATCACCTGCTCGCGTCCCTGGCGATCGAAGCCGGAGCGACCCTGCTGTCGCCGGCGGCAATCGCGCAGGCGCAGCAGGACGCCTGCGGCGTGACCCTGCGACTGCGGGACGGACGCGAGTTGCGCGCGCCGATGGTCATCGCGGCAGATGGCGTGAACAGCGTCATCGCGCGCCGCCTCGGGATGAATCCCGGGTGGCCGGCGGCGAAGCTGGCGCTGGACATGATGGAGGAAACACCCGTGCAGGCGCTGCGTGCGGCCGAGCCCGACACCATGGCGGTGTTCTACGGCTACGGCGGCGCCCACGGCTACGCCTACATCTTCCCCAAGCGGGAGCACGTCAACGTCGGCATCGGCTACGTGCTGCCGTACTTCAAGGCGCGGTCCGACGTCACGCCATACGATCTGCAGCAGCGATTCGTCGGCGACCTGCGCGCGCGGGGGCTGATGGAAGGGGCGTCGCAGCGGCGCCACTTCACGCCGTTTCTCATCCCGATTGGCGGGCCGTTGAGGAACACCGTCCGCGGGCGGGTGCTGCTCGCCGGCGACGCGGGGGGATTCGTCAACGGCTTTTCCGCCGAGGGCATCTACTACGCCATGGTGACGGGCGAGCTCGCCGCGAAAGCCATCCTGTCGTCGCACGTCTCCGATGCGGTGTCGCCGGCACGGGCGCGTCGCGCCTATACCCGGTCGTGGAAAGGAGAGATCGGGGCCGAGCTCCGCGACTCCGTGCTCATTCAGAAATATCTCTTTCACAGCCCCGAACGCATGGATCGCGTCGTCCGCGCCGCGCGCACCCGGCCCGTCTTCTCCGAGAGCCTGGTCGATTACGCCAGCGGCCGTCTGTCGTACCGCGCCGCGCGCCGGCGCCTCATCTGCCATTTCCCGCGTCTTCTTCCGCGGCTCGCGTGGCTCGCGCTGCGCGGCAGGCCCGCGGTGCACGCCGCCGAGACTGCCGATCCCGCCGAGGTATAATTCGCCTCGGATGGCAGAGTGCGCACGCACTGACACGATTACGGCGGCCTTGGCGAGCGAGCCGGTCCATCCCGAACGCGCGCCGCGGATATCCCTCAGCACCAATCAGCGACCCCGCCGATGATCCGGGCGGCGCTCTTCGATCTCGACGACACCCTCTTCGATCACCGCCGCTCCGCGCGCGCGGCGCTTACGGAGGTGCATTCCATTCACGGTCGCGGGACCGACCTCGATGCGTTCGAACGCGAGCACACGAGGTATCTCGAGGTCATGCACCTGGAGGTGCTGGCGGGGCGCGTCGGGCTCGACGATGCGCGACGGGAGCGGTTCCGGCATGTCTTCAAGGCGTTCGGCATTCCGCTCGAAGACGATGAGGTCGAAGCGGTGGCGTCTGCGTACCGGTCCGGCTATATGATGGCGCGCCGCCCGCTCGACGGCGCCGCCGATCTGCTCGCCGCGCTCCGACCGCACGCACGCATCGGCATCGTCACCAACAACCTGCTCGACGAGCAGCGCGACAAGCTCGAACACTGCGGGCTGGCGCCGTTCGTCGACGAGCTGATCGCGTCGGAAGATGTCGGTGTCGCGAAGCCCGATGCGGGTATTTACCGGATCGCCCTCGAACGCATGCAGACGGATGCCGCCGACGCCGTGATGGTCGGAGATTCATGGGCGAACGACGTGGCCGGGGCGGTCAACGCGGGCATCCGCGCCGTATGGTTCAACCCTGAACGCGTCGCGGCACCGGCGGCACCGGCGGGCATCGCCGAGATTCACGCGCTCATGCCCGCGCTCGACGTCATTTCTGTCATTCTCGGGCCGCTGCGGGCGTAAACGTGTTTGTCTTTCATCTGGCGGCGAGAGCGATGACGACTGCTGCGAAGATCCCGGACGGCTGCAATCGATCGCGTGATGTTCAGAATCGGTATTGATCTCGGCGGCACGAAGATCGAGGCCGTCGGCCTCGCGGCCGACGGATCGGAGCGCTTCCGGCAGCGTGTCGATACGCCGCGAGGGGACTACGACGCTACGGTCCAGGCGATCGTCGATCTGGTGATCGGCGCCGAGACTGCCGCGGGCGAGCCCGCCAGCGTGGGCATCGGCATGCCGGGCACGATCTCGCCGGCAACCGGGCTCGTCAAGAACGCGAACTCCACGTGGCTGATCGGCCGTCCCCTGGATCGCGATCTCGAGGCCGCTCTCTCCCGGCCGGTGCGGCTGGCAAACGACGCCAACTGCTTTGCGCTGTCGGAAGCCAGTGACGGCGCGGCCGCGGGAGCGTCGGTGGTCTTCGGCGTGATTATCGGCACGGGTGTGGGGGCCGGCGTGGTGGTGGAGGGGCGTCCTCTCGTCGGCGCCAACGCCATTGCGGGCGAGTGGGGCCACAACATGCTGCCGTGGCCCGAAGCGGGGGAGTGGCCCGGACCGCCGTGCTATTGCGGGCGCCGCGGCTGCATCGAGACCTTTTTGTGCGGCCGCGGACTGGAGGCCGCATACGGCGCCGGGGCTCCGTCCGCGCGCGCGATTGCGGATGATGCCGCGCAGAATCCACGCGGCGCCGCGGCAGTCGAGCTCTACACGCGCCGCCTGGCGCGCGCGCTGGCCTCGGTCGTCAACGTTCTCGATCCCGATGTCGTCGTGCTCGGCGGCGGGTTGTCGAATATCGAGTCGCTTTACCGCCGCGTCCCGGAGCTCTGGGGCGAGTGGATCTTCTCCGATCGGGTGGACACCCGGATCGTCCCCGCGCGTCACGGCGAGTCCAGTGGCGTACGCGGCGCCGCCTGGCTGTGGCCTGCCTCGCGCCGAGCTTGATCGAGGTGCCAAGTCACACTCTGCCCTGGTGATCTTCGTGACTTGGTAAGCGTGGTGAAAAAGCCGTGCCCGCCTGTGACCCGAACGCCCACGCCGGCGCGGAGCTAAGGCTTCGGCGCCGCGCTGAT
>JANPCT010000562.1:0-6567 GCA_031431095.1 Acidobacteriota bacterium
CCTTGGGTTGGTGTGCGTCTTGTCCGTCCAGGTGGCGCTCCATGCGACCGTGATCGTGCCGATCGAGTTTCGCGAGCTGGTGATTGCGGCCCCCGTGATCCTCCACGGCCAGGTTGCCGAGGTGAAGGGCGGCTGGTCTGACGGGCGGCGGTCCGTCGAGACGTTCGTGACGGTTGCCGTTGCCGAGTATCTGAAAGGGGACCTGGGTCCGACGGTGACCATACGCGTCCCCGGCGGACAACTGGGGCGATACCGAACCATCTTCGTCGGCGCGCCGGAGTTCCAGAAAGGCGACGAAGTCATCCTGTTCCTGAACCACGCGAATGTGGCGTATCCCTACATCTTCGGTCTCAGCCAGGGGGCCTTTCGGGTTCTCGCTGATTCCCGCTCCGGGCAGCGGATGGTGACCACGCCGATCGTGATGGGCAAAGGGGGGGACGTGCCCGAGCGCATCGTTCGCGGCGACGTCACCCGCAAGCCGCTGCCGATCGACGGCTTCCGCGACGCGGTGCGCCAGGTGCTCGCGCCGCGAGGCGAACAGTGACGCGCGCGATCGTCGGCGCCGTCACTGTGCTGATCGCCGCGTTGGCGTACGCGCCATCGGTGGACGCCTACCTGAAGCTCGGGACGCGCATCGGCACCCGCATCGCCAACCTGCGCTTCGACACGTTTCCGGTCAGGTATTTCGTGACCAACCGGGACGTGCCGGGCGTCACCGCGCCGCAGCTTCAACAGAGTGTCGACCGCGCCTTCGCCTCGTGGTCGGCGATTCCCAATACCGGGGTGTCCGCGCAGTTCGCCGGGTTTACCGGGACGAGTCCTCTCAACGGTGACAACGCGAACGTGATCGGCTTCACGACGCGGGCGGATCTCGATCGCGTGCTCGGGTCGACTTCATTTACCGTGGACACGGTGAGCGGCGAGATCCTCGAGGCCGATATTTTCCTGAACTCCACGTTCCAGTGGTCGGCCGCGGCAGGCGGCGAGCCGGGACGCCACGACGTCGAGTCCATCGCGCTGCACGAGATAGGACACCTGCTCGGCCTGGGTCATTCGATGCTCGGCGAGACCGAACTTGCCGGGGGCGGACGACGGGTGCTTGGCGCGGAGGCGGTGATGTTCCCGATTGCTTTTACCGCCGGCACGATCAACCGCAGTCCCCGCGCCGACGATATCGCCGGGCTGTCCGACATCTATGGCAACGACCAGTTCCGCAAGGCGACCGGCAGCATCAGCGGCCGTGTGACGAAGAATGGTGCCGGCGTCGCGGGCGCACACGTCGTGGCGTTCAATCCCGCCACCGGCAAGCTCGTCGCCACTTTCACGCTCTCCGAGGATGGCGCGTTCGTGATCGCGGGACTCGAGCCCGGGCTGCATCTCCTCCGTGTCGAGCCATTGGACGACGCGGACGCGGCGAGCTTCCTGGAGACCTCGTTCGCGGTGGACACGAACTTCAAGGTGGCGTTCCACAACAGGATCCTGACCGTGCCGCGCGGCGCGACGGCGCGCGACGTCAACGTCGCGGTGGTGGCGAAGTAGTGATCGGGGTACGGGGTGCGGCGGTGCTCGTGAGCCACGGACTGACGGCACTGGTGTTGTTGACACGGCCGTGCCTCGCCGCGGCACAGCCGTACGCTGGTTCCAACGGACCGCATCGCGGTTCAGTGGAAGTGGGGGGCGGTGTGATCCGGATCGGCACTTACGACGCCGGGAGCGCCCAGGCGCTGCTGACGACCGCGGGTGGCGCCGCTCCGCTCACCCTCTTCGTCGTCGACGGAGATGTGCCAGCCGTCATCGGGGCGGCGGTCCAGGCCGGCATCTATCTCGGGCGCCGCGTCTCGATCGAAACGTCCGTTCACTTGACGCGGCCGACGCTTCAATCACGACAGTCGAGTGATTTCGAATCGGCCAGCGAGGTCGTGGCCGAGACGACGACCAGCTCATATCTGGTCGGCGCTTCGCTGCTCTATCACTTCGGGGAGGGGCGCCTCGTGCCATTCGTGTCTGGTGGCGCGGGCTACCTGCGCCAGCTCTCAGAAGGCAATGCGGAGGTGATCGCCGGCACGGAAGTGCACGTCGGCGGCGGAGTGAAGTACTGGATGGGATCGGGCGCGCGGCGCCTGGCGTTGCGTCTCGACGCGCAGGCGTCGGCGCGCGACAAGCTGGTCGCATTCGAGCAAAAGCGGCGGGTCCTGTCGTCGCTCGGGGCTGGCGTGACGTTGCGATTCTGAGTTTTCCCTTCAGATCGCAGAGCGCACCGGACGCGTCACGCGGTGATCTCCAACTCCATCGACGCGCTGGCGGCGTCGATCCGGTACCAGCCGATTGGTCTCCCGGCCCAGGTCGCGCCGCTTTGGCCCTGAAGGCCGACGGCGATTCCTTCATGCCAATCCAGCCGTGCACGATGCACGTGCCCGCAGAGCACGAGCCTGACGCCGGCGGCGTGAAGCGCCGTCCACAGCGCCGCACGCTCGGCGGCAGGAATCTCCATCGACACTTCGAACGGCCCATTCCCCCATCGAAAGGGCGCAACGGCCAGCGGATAGTGATGCAGCAGCAGTACGCCTGGGCGCAATCGTGGCAGCGCCGACAGCCAGGCGAGATCCGTATCCCGGACCCGGCCCGCGCCGTGCCGGCCCTGGACGCGTCCCCCTCGAACAGCAACCGGAAACCACGGGACGGGAACGGAATCCAGCGCCGCCAGAAAGAACGAGCCGAGGTCTTTCACAAGGGGAGGCGGGCCGGCAATGCCAGGTGCGCGCCGATCGATTGCCGCGTAGAAACGGCGTCGTCGTGCGGCAATGACGGGTGGCAGATCCCATGCGCGAAGCACCAGCCGGGCGAGGTCGCGTCGCGATCGCGGGTGCCCCCCGCTCGAGGCGAGATCGTGGTTGCCGTGAATGATGGTCGTCCGGCCGGGCACCAGCAGTTCGCGCGCGGCGAGCGCGTCGAGTGCGCTCTCGAGCAGCGCCGGCTGCCAGCGGTCGAGCAGATCGCCCGAAAGGACGAGATGGTCGGGCGCACGCGTCAGGACGCGATCGAGCTGATGCTCGAACCCGCGCAGGTCGGCGTCGTTTCTCAGGTGCGAATCCGAGAGATGGGCTATCAGCAGTGCGCTTCTCGCGTTCACAACTACCAAGTTCCGTGCCGCTGCGATACAGTCCCGCTCGTGTCCGCACCCTCAGCGTCCGGTCCGGCTATCGCGGTGCGCGGCGTCCATCTCGCACGCGGTCGCGCCGGCGCCGTGCTGCGCGGGCTGGATCTCGAGATTGCGACAGGGGAGACGCTGGCGCTCGTCGGCCGCAGCGGCGCCGGCAAGAGCACCCTGCTCAAGCTGATCAACGGCCTCATCGTCCCCGACCGCGGCAGTGTGATTGTCGAGGGGCGCGATACTCGCGACTGGAACCCGTTCGCGCTCCGGCGCCGCATCGGCTACGTGCTCCAGGAGATCGGCCTCTTCCCCCACATGAGTGTCGCCCGCAACGTCGGCGTGGTGCCCAGGCTCCTCCGTTGGGACGCCGCCAGGACGACGGCGCGCGTCGCGGAGATGCTGACACTCGTCGGGTTGCCGCCGGAGACTTACGCGCACCGCAGCGCGCTCGAGCTGTCAGGCGGGCAGCGGCAGCGCGTGGGTGTTGCCAGGGCGCTCGCCGCCGACCCACCCATCCTGCTGATGGACGAACCGTTCGGAGCACTCGACCCCGTGACGCGCGCCGAGCTGCATCGTGAGTTCCGGCGCATCCAGTCGGCGATGCGCAAGACGGTTGTCATCGTCACGCACGACATGGCGGAGGCGTTTGCGCTCGCCGGCCGGGTCGGCGTGCTCGACGAGGGGGTGATTGCGCAAATCGATGCCCCGCGGGAGCTGGCCAAATCGACCGACGCGCGCGTTCGACCGCTGCTCGAGCCGTTGTTCGAAGCGCGAGCCTTCATGCCATGAGACTCGTCGCGTTCCTGGCGGCGCACCGCGCCGAGTTCGTCGCGCTGCTCCTGCAGCACATCGTGCTGGTTGGCGTCTCCACGACCGCGGCGATTGCGCTCGGCGTCCCGATTGGCGTACTCGCTGCACGCCGTCCGCGGCTGGGCGCGCCTGTGGTGTGGATCGCGAACGTCGTGCAGACGATTCCGAGTCTCGCCATGTTCGGCTTCCTCCTGCCACTGCCGTTTGTCGGAGGGCTGGGCGCCCGCGTCGCCATCGTCGTGCTGGTGCTCTATGCGCTCCTGCCGATCATCCGCACGACGGTGGCGGGTGTTCGCGGTGTTGACCGCGTGCTCGTCGAAGCTGCGAGCGCGCTCGGCATGACGCCGCGCCAGCTGCTGTGGCAGGTCGAATTGCCGCTTGCCTTGCCTTCGATGGTCGCCGGCATCCGCGTCGCCGCTGTCATCGGCGTCGGCACCGCCACGATCGCGGCTGCAGTCGGTGCAGGCGGGCTCGGCGAATACATCTTTCGCGGGCTCTCGATGGTCGAGCCGACGGTGATCCTCGCGGGCGCCGTGCCGGCGGCGCTGCTCGCGCTGACCGTGGATGGCGCGTTGCTGCTGGCAGAACGGGCGCTGCGCGCGGGCCGATCGCGTGCGCCGGCACTCGCGGTTGCGGCGGCGATGCTCCTGGGAATGGCCGGCGTTGCCGTCGTCCCTCTCCTGCGCGCCGGCGCGCGCGGGGACGTTGTCAGGGTCGGGTCCAAGAATTTCACGGAGCAGATCCTGTTGGGGGAAATCGTCGCGCAGCGTCTGGAGCGGGTGACCGGATTGACTGTCGAGCGCCGCCTGAACCTGGGAGGCACGTTTATTTGCGATCGGGCGCTGCGATCCGGCGACATCGATGTCTACGTGGAATACACGGGGACCGCCGACACGGCGGTCTTCAAGAATCCCGTCAACACCGATCCGGCGACGGTGCTCGAGCGTGTCCGGCAACGCTACGCCGACGGTGGGCTGACCCTCCTGCCTCCCCTCGGCTTCGAGAACACCTTTGCGATCCTGGTGAGGGCCGACGACGCCCGCCGCCTGGGGCTGACGACCATCGAGGACGTGGCGCGCCTTTCCACCTCGTGGCAGGCGGGATTCGGCTACGAGTTCCTGCAGCGCGCGGACGGATATCCAGGGCTGTCGCAGAAATACGGATTGCAGTTCGCCGGCCCGCCGAAGGCGATGGACCTGTCGCTCATTTATCGCGCCTTGTCGCAGCGCCAGGTCGATCTCATCGCCGGGGACGCCACGAGTGGACTCATCCAGGCCTATGACCTCGCGATGTTACAGGACAGCCGGCATTATTTCCCGCCCTACGATGCCGTCCCGGTGGCCAGGCGCGCGATGCTGTTGCGGCACCCGGCCGCCAGGGAGGCGCTCGAAGGGCTGGCCGGGCGAATCACGATCGCGGACATGCGCCGCATGAATCACGCGGTCGACGCGGAGCGGCAGGACCCGGCCGCCGTCGCCCGCGATTTCCTCGCGCAGCTTGAACGAAACCGTCCGAGTAAGGGATGATCTGAGGATGCCTTCGCAGAATTCCTTCAACACCCGGTCGACGCTGACCGCCGCCGGCCGCCCCGTCCAGTATTTCAGCCTGCCCGCGCTCGAGAAGGCGGGCTTTCCCGGGCTGGCGCGGCTGCCATACTCGTTGAAGATTCTGCTGGAGAACCTGCTCCGCCGCGAGGACGGGCGGTTCGTGGATCAGGACGACATCCGCACGCTGGCCGGCTGGGACGTCAGCAGCAAGGTGCCCAAGGAGATTGCCTTCATGCCGGCGCGAGTCCTGCTCCAGGACTTCACCGGCGTCCCGGCCGTCGTGGATCTGGCCGCCATGCGGGACGGCGTCATCCGCCTCGGCGGCGACCCGCGTAAGGTCAACCCGCTCCAGCCCGTCGAACTGGTCATCGATCACTCCGTGCAGGTCGATCACTATCGCGAACGGAATGCTTTCGAGCTCAACGCGGAACTGGAGTTCTCCCGCAACAAGGAGCGCTACACATTCCTGCGGTGGGGGCAGACGGCGTTCGACAACTTCAAGGTCGTCCCGCCCGATACCGGCATCGTGCACCAGGTCAACCTGGAGTATCTCGCGCGCGTGATCTTCAGCGAGCAGGTGGACGGAGAGATGGTGGCGTATCCCGACACTCTCGTCGGCACCGACTCGCACACGACGATGGTGAACGGCCTCGGCGTGGTGGGCTGGGGCGTCGGCGGCATCGAGGCCGAGGCGGCCATGCTCGGACAGCCGATCTCGATGCTCATCCCCGAGGTCGTCGGCTTCCGCCTCATCAACCGGCTGCCCGAGGGAGCCACGGCGACCGACCTCGTATTGACCATCACCGAGCGCCTCCGCAAGCTCGGGGTCGTCGGCAAGTTCGTCGAGTTCTACGGGCCCGGCCTCGAGTTCCTGACCATCGCCGATCGCGCGACGCTCGGCAACATGTCTCCGGAATACGGCGCCACCTGCGGCTACTTCCCGATCGACGCCGAGACCATCCGCTACCTCAACGACACCGGCCGCGAGCCCGACCGCGTCGATCTCGTCGAGGCCTACGCTCGGGCGCAGGGCATGTTCCACGCCGCCGCGACCGCCGA
>JANPCT010000563.1:0-5982 GCA_031431095.1 Acidobacteriota bacterium
GAGCGGATCTCGCGAAGACGGGGGGAGATCCGGTCGGCTACGACACGAACTTCGTGGTGAACGGGCAGGACGGGGAGCTCCGGCTGGTCGCGCGGGCGGTCGACCCGGCTTCCGGCCGGACGATGGAGCTCTGGGCGAACCAGCCGGGCGTCCAGTTCTACACGGGCAACTTCCTCGACGGAACGATCCAGGGCAAGAGCGGTCACGTCTATGGCCTGCGCACGGCCCTCTGCCTCGAGACGCAGCACTTCCCCGACTCGCCGAATCACAAGAAGTTCCCGTCGACCGAGGTTCGGCCGGGCAAGTCTTACGACTCGAGAACGGTGTTCACCTTCAGCGCCAAGTAACGCGGAGCGAGGGGCAACCGTTCGGCCCTTCCGCTCATCCGCCCCTCGTAATCCAGTTATCATGTCGCCGATGGACGCGCGCGGCAGAGTCCTGAGATTCGGCGTGCTTGCGCTCGCGGCGTCGGCGCTGATGCTGTGCGTCACCCCGACGTCGCGCGCGCTCACCGGCGCGCTCCCCGAGCGTCTCGACGACCGGACCTTCTGGGCCCTCGTTACAGAGTTTTCCGAACCGGACGGCTTTTTTCGATCCGACAACCTGGTGTCGAATGAGACGGTATTCCAGTACGTCATCCCGGCGCTGCACCAGACCGTCATGCCGGCGAGCGCCTACGTCGGGGTTGGACCGGACCAGAACTTCACCTACATCGCATCGCTCAAGCCGAGCATCGCGTTCATCGTCGACATCCGCCGGCAGAACATGCTGCTGCACCTGATGTACAAGGCGCTGATCGAGATGTCGCCGACGCGCGAAGAATTTCTTTCCCGACTGTTCTCGCGGCCTGTTCCCGAGGGGCTCGGCGCCAGCGACAGGATCGACGCGCTGGTGGCCGCCTTCCAGGCTGAGGAGCCCGACCCCGTCGCCTTCGAGCGCAACCGCGCCGAGATTTACGATCGCCTGCAACAGCACCACGGATTCACGCTCACGAAGCTGGATCTCGGCGGCATCGATTACGTGTTTCGTGCCTTCTACAGATCGGGACCAGAGATCCGGTATTCGTTCGGGCGCGGCGGCGGCTGGCAATCCTTTCCGTCCTACGGCGAGTTGATGGTCGCGGACGATGGACGCGGCGTGCAGCGCGGCTACCTGGCGAGCGAGAATCTCTACGGCACGCTGCGAGACCTGGAAGAGCGCAACCTCATCGTCCCCCTCGTGGGGGATTTTGCGGGACCGAAGGCGCTGCGGTCGGTGGCTCGCTACCTCTATCTGCACGGCGCGACCGTCAGCGTGTTCTACACGTCGAACGTCGAGCAGTACCTGTTCCGGGACGACGCGTGGCAGCGCTTCTACAGCAACGTCGCGGCGCTGCCGACGGATCCGCAGAGCACCTTCATCCGCGCCTATTTCAACCAGGGGCGTGTCTTCCGTTTTCCAAGCGGACAGCCCGACCCCCAGCCGGGCGCCGTCCAGGTCCCGCCGGGTTTTCCGTTGGGTGGACCAGGGCCCAGGTCGGAGACGCTGCTCAACCCGATCTCCGTCCTGCTCGGCGCCTTCAGCGCTGGCAGGGTCAGCAGCTACATCGACGTCATCGAGCTGTCGCGCGAGAGACAGTAGGTGTCCATTCTTCGCGCTCGCCGAGGCGCCCAATCGACCAGCACTCGGACGGCTTTTTCCGTTCGCTGACACCCCGTCCGGTGCCAGAGCACTTTCTGCGACACCATTCCGGCCGCATTGCCCCAATCCACCCCCCACTAATAGACCCGCCCCCTAACGACGCCCTAAAACGCGGGGTCAGACCCCGGTCCGGGGACACGCGGGGTCCGGGGACACGCGGGGTCAGACCCCGGCGAGGTAGCGCTTGATGCGGGCGATGTCGGGTTGGAAGAACGCCGGCGGGGCGGTGGCGACGAACTGACGGCCGTAGGCGGACGCCTCGTCGCGCCGGCCGGCGGCGGCGAGTTCGAGCCACAAGTTGTACAGCGCGTTGAACTGCGTGCCGTCGAGCGCCACGGCGCGCTTCCAGCTCTCGATCGCGTCCGCTTTGCGGCCGGACGTCGACTGCACGACGCCGAGCGTGGTGAAGGCGTCCGGCAGCGTCGGATCGGCCTCGATCGCCTTGCGCGCGAACGCCTCCGCCTCCTGCAGCCTGGCTGCAACCTCCGCCGGCCTCTTGGACGCCAGCGCCTGGCGCAGCACCATTGACGCGAGATTCTGCAAAGCCAGGCCGTTGGTGGCGTCGAGCGTCAGGACCGTCGTGAACGTCCGGATCGCATCGCCGTAGCGGCCCGCATCGCCATACGCGATGCCCAACCCGTTGAGCGCCTCGACGTCCTCCGCCGACATCCCTTCCAGCAGCGCAATCGCCCGCGCGCTGTCGGCATGACTCTCTGCGAGATAGATACCAAGCCGGATGCGCACGTCGCGATCGGGCGCGCCACTCGACAACGCGCGCTCGAGCGCCGCAATCGCCATCTGCGGCTGTCCGCCCTCCCAATAGGCATGCGACAGCGAGATATATGCGTCAGCGGTGTCAGGCCGCCGGTTGACGACGCTCGTCAGCATCGCGATCGCGTCCTCACGCCGGCCGTCCTGCATCAGCGTCGTCGCCGAGTGAAGGTCACGATCGATCTCGACGAGCCGCTTCGGATCGTCGGCCTCCGTGTACGCGGCCCGCGCCGGCGCGCTGCCCTGGACGTAGCCAAGCGACTTCAGCGCCGCCGCCGCTTCCGCCGTCTCACGGCCCGGACGATTCGGCGGGTCGACGTTGTAAGTGCGGAGCAGGTTGCTCATCACCTGCGCGCGCCCGCGCGCCACCGTCGCAAGGTTCGTCCCCTCCTTGGCGTCGGCCGCCAGGTCGTAGACCTCCGCGATCGGCAGGTCGATGAACTTGGTTCGCTCGGCGACGACGCCTCGCAGTGGGGCCCAGCCGCGCACTAGGTTATACGTCATGGACTCGAAGTAGGCAGGACGATCACCGGTTCGCTCCCCCGCAATCAGCGCGCGGAGAGACGACCCGAGCAGCTTCGGATCGCGTTCAATCCCGAGGACGTCCAGCACCGTCGGCGCGACATCGATGTGACGGACGGGTGCGTCGACAACAACGCCGGCGGCGACGGCAGTGCGGCCCGGTTCGACGAGCGCGACGATCAACGGCACGCGCAGCGTCCCCTCGTACGCGAACATCCCGTGCGTCAGCTCGCCGTGTTCGCCGAGGCTCTCGCCATGATCCGCCGTCACGACGACCAGCGTCGGACGCGTCAACGTCGCCAGCGTGTCGAACAGCGGCCCGAGGGCCCGATCGACTGCCGCGACCTCGCCGTAATAGGGCTGACCCGCATACCGCGAGGCAAGATCGGCCGCGGGTTTATACGGTGAATGCGGGTCGAACACATGCACCCACCCGAAAAACCGCGTCGTCTGCTGACCGATCCAGGTGACTGCTCGCGGGACGACGACGCCCGCGGGGCGCTCCGGCATCGCGACCTCGACCGCACCGCGCGTCTCCGGCATCTGATCGTCGTAGACGTCGAAGCCGGGCGTCAGCCCGAACCTCTTGGTCAGCGGAAAGCCCCCGACGAACGCGCCAGTGGCGAACCCCCGCGCCTTCAACCGGGTGGCGAGGGTTGGCGTGCCGGGGCGGACGCGAAATCCACTGTTGTCGCGAACTCCATGTTCGTACGGAAGAAGACCGCTCAGGATCGACGTGTGCGACGGCAGGGTGACGACGGCGTGCGCGTGCGCGAAAGTGAATCGCGCGCCGTGCGACGCCAGACGATCCAGATTCGGGGTCCGAGCAGGACCACCGTACGAGGACAACGCGTCGGCGCGGAGCGTGTCGATCGTGACGAGCAGAACGTTTCGATCCGAGTCGGCGGTCAGCACGAACGGCCCGGGCCGTGACCGCCAGAACCACACAACGGCAAGCAGTACCAGGGCGGCGACGGCACCGGCGATCCATCGCCCGCGCGAACGGCGCGAGGATTCGAGGGGTTGCGATCGTCCCAAGAGGCCTAGTCTAGCGTGTTCTGGTCATCCTCAGCCTGAGCCTCGCGCGGCTGTCGCAGGTGGCAGATGCTGCCGTGCCGATGGTATGGAGAGCGTTAATGTCGGGGCACGCAACGCGGTGCGTTACTTGAGGAGAGAGGCGCTGACGATGAAGCGCTGCGGGGCACTGCCGACGAAATCGAACGGATAGCAGGTCACGAGCGTCAACGTCTTGCCGGGCGTGGGGTCCAGCACCGAGACATTCTCGGGTTCGACCACCTGCGTCCCCGTCACCGAATAGCGATAGACGCCGCTGGTCGTGGTGACCACCACCTCATCACCCTTGCGAATCGACTGGAGCGGCCGGAAGAAGGTGTCTCGATGCGCCGCAAACGCCGCGTTCCCTGCGTCGCCCGGAAATGCGGTGCCGGGAATATGGCCGATGGCGCGACGCAGCGTCTGGACGTCGGCGCCTTCACGCGCGATGGCAGACAGCTTCAGCCGCGGCACCTCTATCCGTCCCACGAGCCCGCGAAGGGGGAGGGCAGGCCGTGGCCGTGGCGTCGCGGTGGCCGTTCCGGCGACGAGGTCGAGCTCGCGCGACAGTGATGCCTGCTCGTGGCCGGCGGCCACACCGGCCCCGACATACCAACTGATGAAGACGACGCCTACGATCAGCAGGACGCCCTCCATCACCCGCAGGGATCGGACGACGACAGCAGTACCGGTCACCGTCCGCTTCCTCGCACGTCGATATACGCCGAGCGCGCGCGAGCAGCGAGCTTCCGGCCGTCGGCCGTGCGCACTTCGACCCGGACGCGCCGCGGTTGCGCGGTATTACGCGAGGGGGGCACATAGCCCACCGTGTATCCGCTCCGGATGTCGCGCGCGATGCGCTCCAGCAGGGGCGTGACGTCCGCCGTCGTTTTCGGAAAGAACGCGTCACCACCGGTGGCGTCGGCCAGCCGCCGCAGCAGCCCCGGTTTCGCATCTCGATCGTTCGAATCGTAGATCCCGATCCCGTAGATGACGACATCGCTGCGCAGCGCCGTGTCCAGGACCGCGGCGAACCCTGTGGTGCTCGCATTGTCGCCGCCGTCGCTGACGACGACCAGGACCTTGCGCGACCGCGTGCCCTTGCCCAGATGCTGGAGCCCCGCGGCAATCGCGTCGAACAATGCCGTCTGTCCCCGCGCCGTGGAGCGCTCGAGCGCGAGCTTGAGTTCTCCGCTATCGGTCGTGAATGGCTTGTTCGCAGGCAGACCGGGCCAGACGCGCTCGTTGAAGTTCAGCGTGAACAGCTCGTCGTCCGGATGGCTTGACGATGCGAAGGCAAGCCCGGCGGCGATGACACCATCGCGCCGCGTCTGCATGCTGCCGCTGCAATCGATCACCAGTCCCACGGTGACCGGCGCATCGTCGTTCTCGAAGAACTGGATCGGCTGCGCGCGCCCGTCTTCCTCGATGACGAAGGCCTCACGCGGCAATCCGCTGACGAACACCGCGCGCCGATCGACCACACTCACACGCAGCACGACCAGCTCGGACCGCGACGCGAACGATGCGCGCGGCGGGTCCTGCGTCATGAGTGTGGCGAGCAGCAGGGGAAGCATCAGGGGAACAATGTCGTTTGTCGTTGGTTGGCCGGGTGCGCGGCACGCGACCAACCACAGATTATTCGTCGAGTTGCTGTTAGGCGAGCGAACGGCGCGCGGACCGGACGCCCAGCGCGGCCACGATCGCCAGCAGTCCGAGTAAACCGACGACGGGCATTTCGCTGGCGGTGCGAGGCAGACGTGCCGCCCGGCCCGACCTGCCGACGGGCTGCTCGGGCTGACCCGCCGCGGTTGCGGCAGGCGCCGTCTGCGCGGACGCAGTCGGCGCGGATGTCGGTTCAGTGGACGTCGTCCCGGCAGGCGTCATCGGAGCCGGAGTCGCTGTCGGCCGCGGCTGCTCGCCCTGGGGTGCCGGCGCGGTCCTGGTCGCGGCCTG
>JANPCT010000564.1:0-4645 GCA_031431095.1 Acidobacteriota bacterium
GCTGCCGAGCCTGATGTCGTCGTTCAAGATCGCCACCATGGGACAGGTGATCGGGACCATGCAGCAGGATCGCGCCACGGCAATCGCCGGAACGCTGGGTAAAGGGCCGGCCGTCATCCCGATCAGCATCACCCTCGACAACGGCCACTCGCCGAAACGCACGTTCCGCTATACCGCCGTCAACGATCAGCTCTTTACGCCGCTGCTCACCTACGTCTCGCTCTTCAACAGCCTCGGCAACTACGAGCGGCAGTTCGGCGCGATGACCTTCACGGTCAAGGGCACGGCGGCGTTCGACAAGCACGAAGATCTCGCGTACGAGGACATCTTCACCGGCGACGGCACGATCGCGGCGGCATCGGCGTATGTCGCCGGCCCGATTACGCTGCTGCTCGGCAACGACGTCGAGCCGGTCACGCTGAAGAGCGTCGACCTCGCCGTGTCGACGTCGGAGGAATCGCGCTCGGCCACGATCGAGCGCGTCTGGCTCGACGAGGTCCGGCCGCGCGCCGGCCGCACGGTGCCGCTCAAAGTGCTGACGCGCAACTACCGCGGCGGGGAGAAGATCTCGACCATTCCGATCGAGATTCCCGCCAACGCCTCCGGTCAGCTGACGGTGATGGTGACCGACGGCAGGCAGCTCAATCAGATCGAACAGCGCGAGCTGCGGCGCAGTCTCCAGCCGACGAGCGTCGCCCAGATGATCAAGGCCCTCAACCAGGTGCATCGCAACAATCGGGTCTACGTGCGGCTGCTCACCGGCACGCCCGGCGCCGTCATCAATGGCGAGGCGCTGACGTCGCTGCCGCCGTCCGTGCTCGCCGTCCTCGAAGGCGATCGCAGCAGCGGCAGCTTCACGCCAATCCGCAGCGCGGCCCTCGGCGAATGGGAGCTCACCATGGACTCGGCGATCAGCGGCACTCGCGTGCTGACGATCGACCTCGACGGCCGCCCCGGTAGAGATTGATGCGCACACGAATCGGAGTCGCACTCCTCGCTGCCTTCGCCGCGTCGGCCCTCCTCGCTGCCTCAACGCCCACCTTCTGGACCGTCTCCACCCAGCCCGACTTTCTCAAGGGGGACGTCGAGAACCTCTCGATCGACAGCGACGGCCGCGTCTTTCTCGGTCCGGTGACGACGCAGGTGGCGGAGACGTCAGCCCCCTTTCTGTGGACGGTGCTGGCGGGTGCTGACGGCACCCTGTGGGCCGGCACCGGCAATGAGGGGCAGGTCCTCAAGATCGGCCGCGACGGCAAGACGACGACATTCTTCGACGCCGGCGAGATGGAGGTGCACGCACTCGCCCCCGCGCCAAACGGCGGACTCTACGTCGCGACATCGCCGGACGGCAGGATTTACGAAGTGGCCGCGAACGGTACCGCGAAGACCTTCTTCGATCCCGACGACAAGTACATCTGGTCCCTGGCCGCCGCACCCGATGGCGCCCTCTTCGCCGCCACCGGCGAGAAGGGCAATATTTACCGGATCACCGCCGACGGCAAGGGGGCGCTTTTCTACAAGACGAACACCACCAACGTGGTGACGCTGGCGATCGACAAGGCCGGCAGCCTCATCGCCGGCACGGAGTCGCCGGGCCGCATCTTCCGCATCGACAAGGCCGGAAAGGCGTTCGTGCTCGTCGACTCGCCGTTCAAGGAGATTCACGCCTTGAAGCTCGCCGCCGATGGCACCATTTACGCGGCCGCGTTCAGCGGCGCCCCTGGCGGTGAAGATCGCGCCGCGCCGATCGTGTCCACGCCGGAACCGTCACGTGCGCCGGTCCCGAGCGTGTCCGCCGAGATCACTGCGATTACCGTCGTCGACGCCTCGTCGAGCGTGACGCCGGGGAGCGGTTCAAGTGCGACGCGATCGCGCAACGCGAAGGGCGCGATCTTCCGCATCCGCCCCGACGGACTGTGGGACACGCTATGGGAAGCCACCGACGACTGGCCGTTCGACTTGTTGATCGAACCGGACGGATCGGTGCTCGTGGGCACTGGCAAGGAGGGCAAGGTCTTCCGACTCGCCGGCGATCCGGCGCGAGCCACCCTGCTGGCGCGCCTCCCCGCCCGCCAGGTCACGTCCCTCATCCGCGACACCGCCGGGCGCATCGTCGCCGCCACCAGCAATCCGGGGAAGGTATTCTCGGTCGCCTCGACCCAGTCCCCATCGGGCACCTACAGCTCTGACGTACGCGACGCCGGCACTGTGGCAACGTGGGGCGCCATCCGCTGGCGCGCGGCGTCGAAGCCCGGCGAGGTCGAGCTCTTTACACGTTCGGGCAACACCGCCACGCCCGACGAAACCTGGAGCGTCTGGTCGAAAGCCTACAGCGCCGCGAATGGTGAACGCATCTCGTCGCCGAACGCGCGTTATCTACAGTGGCGCGCGGTGCTCAAGGGATTGCGAGGCGCCGCGAACGCGGCCGCGCCGGCTGCGGATGGAGCGCAGAGTTTCGCGGCGGCGGGCCCGGTGCTGACATCGGTGACGACCGCGTATCTGCCGCGCAACCTGCGGCCGGTGGTGACGAGCATCACCGTCCATCCGGCCGGCACGGTGTTTCAACGCCCGTTTTCAACCGGCGAACTCGAGATTGCCGGCTTCGAGGACAACACATCCGACGGCCGCAACCCGTCGCAGCCGAACCAGTCGTCCGGCGCCGCCACGACGCCGAGTTCGCCGTCGCTCGGCCGCAAGGTCTACCAGAAGGGTCTGCAGACATTCGTCTGGAAGGTGGACGACGAGAACGACGACCGGATGCAGTACGACGTGTCGTACCGGCGCGAAGGAGAGACGGCATGGAAACCGTTGAGGCGCGGACTGTGGGACGCCATCCTCGTCTGGGACACGACGTCGGTGCCCGACGGCACCTACTACTTGAAAGTCGCCGCGAGCGACACGCCGTCCAACTCCCCGGCGACAGCACTGGTGGGGGAATTCGAGAGCGTCAGCTTCGACATCGACAACACGCCGCCGGCGGTCGAGGTGCAGTCTGCGGTTCGCGCCGGCACGCGAGCGACAGTCAAGTTCGCGGTGCGCGACGAGCAGTCCGCGGTCTTACGCGTCGAGTATTCGCTCGATGCCAGCCGCTGGCGGGTTGCCTACCCGGTGGACGGGCTGCCGGACTCGCGCCGCGAGGAATTCGACGTGACGCTCGACGATGCCGGCGCCGCCCGCTCGATCATCATCCGCGCCACCGACGCGATGAACAACATCGCGACTGCGGTGGCGGAGATCAAGAGATAGCAAAGTGGTTCGTGGTATCAGTCGTGCAGGCCAAAACCACTTATCACCTACGCCTACCCGCTGCTCACTAGCAACGACTAACCACTAACTCCCCACAACGCGGCTGTTGGCCGGCTTCACGGTCAGGTGTTCGACCACCCACACGAGATTGACGGCAATCGGATCGGCGCCGTAGCGCGCGGGTTCGAGGCGGCCGCGGGAAATCTCGTCGATCAATTGCGCGACATGACGCTCCCCGCGTCCTTGCCCGAGCGCTTCGAGTCCTGAAATCGCCCCCTCGCGGGTGATCACCGCCGCGAACGCGAGCATCAGTTCCCCTTCCGCGCCGGACCTCTCGAGCGATGCCTTGACGATGCCCTCTTCCGGCACCGATGGCGCCTGAATCATCAAGCCGTCCATGCTGGCGGGGTTGAGATTCGATCCCGACGGCGCCGCCATCGCGGTGATCAGGGCGCGCAGGGAATCTTCGCGCTCGGGCGAGGCGTAGTGCAGCATACCGAGCACGATCGCGCCGCACAGAAAAGTTGCCGCCGTCGACGCGAGTCCGATCCAGACCAGGTGCATGTCGTCGAACGTGCGCCGCATCCGCGCCAGCCATGCCTCGTTGGCCTCGGCTCGCATGCGGCCGATCACCCCTGGACGCACTCCCGTCCAGTCGTCGGCGGGTCCTGGCGCCACCGCCAGGCGCAGCGCGGACCCGACGTCCTCGTAACTGCGCACATCGTCCAGGCACCCGTCGCAGGCGTTCAGATGCGCCTGGATGGCGATTCGCTTCTGGATCGGCAGCTCGCCGTCGTGAAAATCGCCGAGGCGCCGCCGCACCGCCGCACATGTGAGTCCGGTCATGCGTCCCTCAGTTGTTGGCGAAGCCCTTCGCGGGCACGCGCCAGGCGGGACTTCACCGTTCCCACCGCGATGCCCAGTGAAAATCCGATTTCGTCGTAGCTCAAGCCGTCAATCTCGCGGAGGACGATCGCCGTTTTCTGGTCGAACGGCAGCTGCTCGAGGGCGACGCGGATCCGCTCGGCGAGGACCTTCTGTCCCACCAGGCGATCGGGCCCGCGGTCGTTCGTTTCCGGCAGGTCGCCGTGTTCGCGAATGTGCTCGTCGAGCGACACCTGCTGCGCCTTGTGGCGCCGCCGCCACCACCGCTGCCGATTGCGCGCCTGATTGACGACGATGCGGTAGATCCAGGTGCGCAGGCTCGAGTGGCCGCGGAAGGAGTGGACGGTGCGAAACACGCGGAGGAACACGTCCTGCGACAGGTCGAGCGCCTCGTTGTGATCGTTGAGGAGGTTGAGCGACAGCTGGTAGACCATCCGCTGGTGCTCGGCCACGAGCGCGGCGCAGGCGTCCTCGTCGCGCGCGGCGCACCGCTGTATGAGCGAGGCTTCCCGGC
>JANPCT010000565.1:0-4421 GCA_031431095.1 Acidobacteriota bacterium
AGCGTCGTCTGCGCGGCGTTCAACCCGAGAGGAAAGTCCTTGTCGGAATGCGTGATGAAGAGATCGGCCGGCTGATGCCACTGCGGAGCCCAGCCGGCGCCGATCTGGGCGCCGCGCTCGTTTTCGCGCAAGCTGACCGACGCGACGAGATCCTGGAACCGGCCTGAATCGGTGTTCGTCATGTGCGGACCGACCGTCGCCGGGTAGTCGGCTCCGGGTAATTGCCAGAGCCGGCGGGATCTTCCCTGCCCTGGAGATCCGTGCGCTGCGCGACGTACGCCGCCGCCCCTTCCGTGCCGGATTCCTCGTTGTTCCCCAGGGCAAACCTGATCGAACGTTCGGTGCCGCTCACCTGCCCAGGGCGTCGCGGATCTGGCGCTTCAGCTCGGGATTGACCTTGAACTGCGCCTCCTCCGCGATCCTCACGTGCTCCTGCGCCTCAAGCGCTTTCCCCGTGAGGAGACAGACGAGGGCGAGGTTGCTGTGGGCTTCCCCGAACTTCGGCTGCACGGCAATCGCGGCGCGGAACTCACGGTCGGCGTCGGGGAGGCGAGTGAGACGGAAGTAGGCGCTGCCAAGCGCGAGGGAGACGAACGCCGGTACGGGCGCGGGTGCGCCAGTGGTCGGACCCGGGTCGCGAAGACCCTGAAGCTCGCGGATCTGATGCTTGATCGCGAGGACATCGGCGCTCGTCGACGGACCGCCGCCGCGGCCGGTGGGGCTGACCGGGACCGGCCCTTCGAGATCGGCGAGCCGCCGCCGCAGTTCGGCCAGCTGGTTTTCCCGCGCGCGCGTCGCCAGCAGCCGCTGCTCCTCTTCCTGGGTTCCTTGCCGCGCGTAAGAATCGCGGCATCGTTCCAGCGCACTCGCTGCCGCGCCGTACTGTTTCAAGGCCATCCGCGCCTTGCCGAGGCCGTACAGCGCGTCCGCGTACTCGGGATGAATCTGCAACGCCGCTTCGAATTCCCGCGCGGCGTCCTCGAACGCCTTGGCATCGACGCGCGACCATCCAGCGCGATCGTGCTGCTGCGCGCGCTGGAGATCCGGCGCGACCGTCGCGCGCGGCGCCGGTTCCTGGAGGATCACGGCAGCGAAGACCAGCGCAGTGCCCAGCATATCGGCCTCCTCAGGGTGGGGGATCGGGGACCCGCTCGAGCGCGTCATGGTCCCATGAATAACGGAACCGGCCGTGCTCGGCGCAACGATAATAGAGGCCGACCTGTTCGCCCACCTGCGCAAGACGAATCATGTCGGCGCCGCACTCAGGACACGTGTTGAGCTGCTCCCAACGGCCGGCGCCAGTTCTCGGCGGGTCGGCAGTCATAGGAATGCGATGAGCGACTGCTGCGTCGCCGCCATGTCCAGCCTCACGACGACGGTGGTGCCGTCGACCATATCCCTGAGCTCCGCCTCGCTCTGAGCGTATGCGGAGCTGCAGATGGCCGCAAGCAGGCAGACCGGCGGCAGCAGTCGAGAAAAGCTCAGCATGCGGTAAACGATACCACCGCCGGCGCCGACCGGAAGAGGTGCGCGGCCGGCTAAGGTTTGATCTGAACGAGGGGCTCGTAGAGTCGAGTCCCCTTGCAGTCCGGGCACTTACCCGGTTTCGTCAGCTTGTCGGTCCCGAACGTGTAGCCGCAACTGCGGCAACGGGCAGGCTCGATCTTCACGGCCTGGTCCGCCGCCCTGGCGGTCTTGAGCAGTTGCTTCAGGTGCTCCTCGACTTCTTCGCGCGTGAGCTTCAGTTCGTGCGCGACGGAGGAAATCGTGCGGGGCTGCCTGAGCATGTCGGCAATCTGTTGTCGCAAGGTCATGCACCTACATTGTACAGGCCGGACCGCGGTTTTTGCGCGATCGGGCCTGTACGGGCCGCGGCGGGCTACCGCCGGTTGAAGTTGTAGGTCACGTTGACGCGGACGACGCGGGGGGCGAGGAACTGCGTCGGCGACAGGAAGGTGGTGATCAAGCTCGTCGGCTGGGACAGATCACCGTTGACACGGATGGCCGTCCGCCCGGTCACCGTCCGCGTGTTGAAGACGGTGACAGCGCCCTGGTCAGCCAGCGAGTTCCTCTTCGGAAGGAAAACTGTGCTGCCCGCGCCCTTCACCTCCTTCATGCTGGGCGGTCGTCTTGTACAGCTCGAAGCGTCCGTCTGACGCGACGGATGCGAGGCGATGGCGCAGGCGCGCCATCTGAGTGCTCGTCAGTGGCTTGAAATCAGACGCGATCGCAAGATTCTGTTTCAGGACCCGCATCGAATCGATGCCGCTGATCGTTGTCGCGACCGGCAGGCTCATGGCGTACCGCAGCGCGTCTTCGACGCGCACGGCCTTCCTCGTGACCGGACGGCCCGTCCCGCACAGGCTCTTCATGCCCAACGGGGCGATGCGCTGCCGGAGCAACTCCGGCAGCACGCGCTGTTCGAAGCTGCGAAAGGAGGCGTCGAACACGTTCAGCGGCAGCTGGCACGCATCGAACGGATACCCGCGCGAGAGCATCTGCAGGTGGATGTCGGGATCCTTGTGGCCGGTGAAGCCGACATAGCGCACCTTGCCGTCGCGCTTGGCGCGGTCGAGCGCTTCGATGACGCCGCCGCGCGCGAAATGCCGATCGGGATCGTTGTAATACGCACACTCGTGCACTTGCCACAAATCCAGGTAGTCCGTCTTCAGCCGGCGGAGGGACTCCTCGAGCTGGCGCATCGCGACGTGCGCATCGCGGCCATGCGTGCACACCTTGGTCATGAGAAAGACGCGCTCGCGGCGGTCCTGAATGGCGCGGCCCATCCGGATCTCGCTCTCGTGCTCGTTGTATTCCCAGGCGTTGTCGAGAAACGTGATGCCGGCGTCAATCGCCGCGTGCACGATCCGAGTCGCGTCGCGCGCCGATTTCATCTGGCCGATGTGATATCCGCCAAGCCCGAGGGCGGAAACGGATTGGTTGGAATGCCGGCCGAACGGACGAAGCGCTACTGCCATGACGTGCCCCCTAGCAAGGCTCGGGCCCGGCGATCAGACGTTCGATTGCCAGAGGACGCGGCCGACGAAGAACGGCCCCAGCCGGTCCAGGTAGAGTGCGGTCTGCTGCGTCTTCCTCATCGCCTGGACGACGGCCGACAGCGGGAAGAGATCCTTGCCGATCAGTCCAATCACGAAATCATTGTCATCACGGTCCAGACCATGACACGCGAGCCGCACATCATGCGCGAGATCGCCGGCGCCGAACGCCATGCCGATGGCGCCATGTTCCGCGAGAATCGTGCGCTGCTCCTGCTCGGGCAGCTGCGCGAAGCGGCCACTGCGGCGCAGCGGGTACCAGATCCCCCATCGCCAGTCGGGATTCAAGACCGTGCGGCGCGGCCGATCGACAAGGGTGTCCTGCAGGTCGGGCTCGTAGCCGATCGCGTAGGTGCGGCCGAGCATGGTGTACTCGGGCTTGAGCGACAGCCCGGCGCCGGCAGCCGTGTTGAGGATGGGACGCAGCGTCTCGACGAACACTTCGGGAGTTTCGCTCAAGGTGAGGACGGCAACTCCTCGCGGATCGCTGACGTCCTCGTAGACGACGGCGTCGAGACCAGAGCCCTGCAGGGCTGACGCCACCACTCCCCCGTCCGGACACCCGCCAAACACCAGCAACTGCATGAACAACCGGCGGTCCGACCGCTGCGGCCGACCGTCCTTGATGCCGCCTTTCTCGCTGAGGTCGGGGGGCTGGATGCGGGCACGCGCTGTTTCCATCACGTGCCACTTTATCAGGAGCGGCGAGCCTGCAGGCAGCGCTGGATCATCTCGGATTGTCGAGGTGGCGCGGTCCCGCTACAATCAGCAGTCATGGCCACTGAAGACCGCCAGGCCGCCCAGCGCCGCCTGAACGAACTCCTGACGATCATCCGATCGATGCCCGCGGCGAAAGATCAGCTTGCGCGCCTGGTCGAGGAAGCGGAAGCGCTCGATCGCGCGATCTCCGCATTCCACCTGGAGGGCATTCGCTTCCGCATCTACAACGTGGACCGGCTGGTTCAGCATCCGCCGGTTCCACTGCCAGCCGAGGCACTGACGATTGTCGCCGACGTGCGCAAACACCTCGAAGCCGCGGGCTTCCACACGCGATCGCATCAGTCGCCGGTCTAACTCAACCGCGGGGCACGGGGCTGGGGGCTAAGGCATGGGGCTCGGAACTCGGGGCACGGGGCTGAAGGCTGGGGGCTGGGGCTGAGTCTTCGAACCGCACGCGGCGCGTAATACCTGGGGTTTGTGGCGCTGAGCTCGATTGTCCAGGCAGCGCTGCTAAAATGGTGTGTGCCGATAATGGGTCCGACGCCTCTGACCAGTGCCGACTCGGTGGATGCCGCCATCGCCGAGTCCCGCGAGCACCCGGTGCTCCTCTTCAAGCACAGCCGCTACTGCGGCGTGAGCTGTGAA
>JANPCT010000566.1:0-3795 GCA_031431095.1 Acidobacteriota bacterium
TTGCCGATCTGCAGCAGGAAATCACCCGTGCGGGAGAACTTGAGCACGTGAGCATCCTGCGGGCGCGGCGTCGCGGCGGGACCTGTTGCACGTCCGCGCCCGGACGCTACGGCGCCAGTGCCGACGGGCGGCACGACCGCCGCGCGGCCGCGGGCCGCAGTGGCGTTGGCACTGCCGGGAATCTCCGGGGTACCCGCAGCGGTGATCCAGAGGTTGCCCTTCGCATCGAACGCGATCCCGCCAGGCGAGACCGGCCAGTCGTAGTTCTGACCCGGACCGCCCCAGTGGCTGACCAGGTTGCCGGCGGGATCGAACTCGAGGACCGGCGGCGCCGGCACACAGCATTCCTCCGCGGTCTTCGGCGTGGTGGCGGCGCCGATTTCGCTACGCGCCGTCATCGAGTCGTAGCCGCGATGCACGACCCAGACGTGATCGCGCGCATCGACGGCGACACCCGTCACGGATCCGAGCAGCCAATGATTCGGAAGCGGTTTCGGCCAGAGCGGATCGACCGTGAAGGAGACGGGAGTCTGGGCCGAGATCGAAGCGGCGGCGAACGCGAGCGGGACGAGGGCGATCGGCAGGATTCGCGTCATCTCCACGGATTCCTTTCAGACGGGCCGCAGTATACACTCCGCCGCGTGCCCCCTCCGGGACCCCTCCCCATTCACGCCCGTGCATTGTTCGCCATGCGGCCGAGCGTGCCAGGGCTGCTGATGCTCATCGTCCTGATCGTGGGCAGCAGCGTGGAACGCGCCCGTGCGCACGACATCCCTGCGTCGGTGGTGGTCCAGGCGTTCGTCAGGCCGCAGGGCAGCCGGCTGCGAGTCGCGCTGCGCGTGCCGCTCGGCGCCATGCGCGACGTCCAGTTTCCTTTGCGCGACGGCGACCTTCTCGATTTGGCTCGCGCCGACACGTCACTTCGGGATGCCGCCATGCTGTGGCTGGCGAAAGACCTCGCCCTGTACGAAGGGGACGCGCCGCTCGGCGCGCCGGAACTGACGGGCGTGCGTGTCTCGCTCCCATCGGACAGGTCGTTCGTCACCTTCGACTCGGCCGTCGCATCGATCAAGGGCCCACCGCTCGCGCGTGAGACGAGCATGTACTGGAACCAGGCCATGCTCGACGTCCTCCTCGAGTACCCGATCCAGTCGGACCGATCGACGTTCTCGGTCCGCCCCGCGTTCGCACGTCTCGGCGTCCGGGTCGTCACAGCATTGCGCTATCAGCCGCCGGCCGGCGCCGAGCGCGCGTTCGAGCTCTCCGGAAATCCTGGGCTGGTCCGGCTCGATCCACGGTGGCACCAGGCCGCGTGGCGATTCGTTCGCCTCGGGTTCGCGCACATCCTCGACGGCACGGACCACCTGTTGTTCCTGTTGTGCCTGGTGATTCCGTTCCGCCGCTTCCGCGCGCTGGTGCTGATCGTGACGGCATTCACGCTGGCCCACTCGATGACGCTGATCGCCGCCGCCTCCGGCTTGGTCCCTGACTTCCTGTGGTTCGCGCCGCTGATCGAAACGCTGATCGCGGTGTCGATCCTGTACATGGCGCTCGAGAACATCGCCGGCGTGAGCAACGTGCAGCGGCGCTGGATGATTGCGTTCGGCTTCGGGCTCGTCCACGGCTTCGGATTCTCGTTCGCGCTCCGCGAGACGCTGCAGTTCGCCGGCTCACACCTCTTGACGTCACTGCTGGCCTTCAACGCCGGTGTCGAGCTCGGACAGTTGTTCGTCCTCGCGCTCCTCGTTCCCGCGCTCCAGCTGCAGTTCCGCTACGTCGTCGCCGAGCGCGCCGGCACGATCATTCTTTCCGCGCTGGTTGCGCATACGGCCTGGCACTGGACGGCCGAGCGCTGGGAACAGCTCCGGCAGTTCGAGCCGCCGTCGCTCTCGCTGCTCGTCCACGCCGGGGGTGTACGCTGGCTCATTGCCGTGGTCGTCGCCGCCGCCGTCGTCTGGCTCATCGCCCTGGTCGCGCGCGCGCCTGAAGCGCAAAGCCTGAAGCCCAAAGCCTGATAACTGGAGAAACGAATGTCGCGAATGGCCGTAGGTTGGAGATCGCTGGTGTTCTTGCTGATGGCCGGTGTCGCCGGCGCGGGTCTCCGAGGCGCCGGGCAATCGCGAGGCGCGGCGGCCGGTGCGGCGGCGACACCGTTCGTCGCCTCGACAAAGACCGGCGACTGGCCCAGCTACACGGGAGACACGCGCGGATCGCGCTATTCACCGCTGACGCAGATCAACGCCGACAACTTCAACGACCTCGAGGTCGCGTGGCGCTTCAAGACCGACAACCTCGGCTCGCGCCCGGAGTACAAGCTCGAAGGCACGCCCCTCGTCGTCAACGGCGTCCTCTACACGACGGCCGGCACTCGCCGGTCGGTGATTGCGCTGGATGCCGCGACCGGCGAAATGGTGTGGGTGCACCGCTATCCCGAAGGCGTGCGCGGCGCCAACGCGCCGCGGCAGCTCTCGGGACGCGGGCTGGCGTTCTGGTCGGATGGACGGAACGATCAGCGCATCCTCTATGTCACGCCGGGCTATCGACTGATCGCGCTCGATGCGGCAACCGGACAACCCGTAAAGACCTTCGGCAAGGACGGCGTCGTCGATCTCAAAATCGGTGTCGTCGTCGGCGCGAACCAGCCGATCGATCTCGAGACGGGGGAGATCGGGCTGCACTCCACTCCCACGGTGGTCAAGGACGTTGTCCTGGTCGGCTCCGCGATGAAAGAAGGGATGACGGTCACGACGCACAACAACACCAAGGGACTCGCCCGCGCCTTTGACGTGCGCACCGGCCGCCTGATCTGGACGTTCAACACGATTCCCAGGCCCATCGAGCCGGGCGGCGACACGTGGCTCGACAACGCGTGGGCGCAGAACGGCAACGCCGGCGTGTGGACGCAGATTACGGCTGACGAGGAGCTTGGCCTCGTCTACCTGCCGGTCGAGTCGCCAACCTCGGACTACTACGGCGGCAAGCGCCCCGGCAACAATCTGTTTGGCGAGAGCCTGGTGTGCGTGGATCTGCAGACGGGCAAACGGAAGTGGCACTTCCAGTTCGTGCATCACGCGATCTGGGATCACGATCTGTCCTCGGCGCCGTTGATCGCCGACGTCACCGTCAACGGCCGTCCGCGCAAGGTGGTGGCGGTGCCGAGCAAGCAGGCATGGCTCTACGTCTTCGATCGCATCACCGGCGAACCGATCTGGCCGATCGAAGAGCGGCCGGTGCCGAAAGGGGACGTGCCGGGCGAGTGGTATGCGCCGACGCAGCCGCACCCGCCGGCGTCGCTGATGTACGGACGCAACTCGGTGCGGTTTCCCGACGACCTGATCGACTTCACGCCGGAGCTGCGCGCGCAGGCGCAGAAACAGATCACCCGCTACAAGTACGAGAACGACGTCGTCTACCTGCCGCCGATGGTCGGGAACACCAAAGGCCTGCTCGGCGCGATCACGATGGGGGCGGCCAATGGCGGCACCAATTGGCCGGGCGGCGGCTACGATCCCGAGACGCACATCGTCTTCGCCATGGCGGCGACCGCCTCGATCGCGTCGGAATCCGTGGCCCCGCCGCCTCCAGGATTTTCCGATCTGGCCTACCAGGCGGGTGTCGTTGGTCAGGAGTTTCGCGAACGGCTTGCGGCCGGCACCGGCACGTATGCCGACGCGCAGCCGCAGCGCGGCCGGGGCGGGCAGGCCGGACGCGGCGTCCAGGCGTCGCCGACCGCTGGGCCGGCCGCCGGCGCACCACCACCCGCAGCGGCAGGCGCTGCAGTCGCAGAAGGCGGGC
>JANPCT010000567.1:0-6200 GCA_031431095.1 Acidobacteriota bacterium
CGCTGCTGATGGGCGGACTTGTCGTCTGCGTGATCGGCCTCGCCTTCGGGATGGTGATCTTCTATCGATTGAAGAACATGCCGGTGCACCGGTCGATGCTGGAGGTCTCCGAGCTGATTTACGAGACCTGCAAGACCTACCTGATCACGCAGGGGAAGTTCATCCTGCTCCTGGAGCTGTTCATCGGCGTGATCCGGGTCTTCTACTTCGGCGTGCTGCAGCACTTCAGCGCGATGAAGGTGGCGATCATCCTGGCCTTCAGTCTTCTCGGCATCGCCGGCAGCTACGGCGTGGCGTGGTTCGGCATCCGGGTGAATACCTTCGCCAACTCGCGCGCCGCGTTCGCGGGGCTGCGCGGCCTGCCGTATCCGATCTATGCGATCCCGCTGCAGGCGGGCATGAGCATCGGCATGCTGCTCATCAGTGTCGAGCTGTTCATGATGCTGTGCATCCTGCTGTTCGTACCCGGCGACTACGCCGGCTCGTGCTTCATCGGTTTCGCCATCGGTGAGTCGCTGGGCGCCGCGGCGCTGCGCATCGCGGGGGGCATCTTCACGAAGATCGCCGACATCGGCGCCGACCTCATGAAGATCGTCTTCAACATCAAGGAAGACGACGCGCGCAATCCCGGCGTCATCGCGGACTGCACCGGCGACAACGCGGGAGACTCGGTCGGTCCGAGCGCCGACGGCTTCGAGACCTACGGCGTCACCGGCGTGGCGCTGATCTCGTTCATTCTCGTCGCGGTGCAGAGCCCCGCCGTGCAGGTGCAGCTGCTCGTCTGGATCTTCGTGATGCGCGTGATGATGGTCATCACCAGCGGCGCCTCGTACCTGATCAATGAGGCGATGGCGAAGGCGCAGTACGGGACGGTGGCGACGATGAACTTCGAAGCGCCGCTGACGCGCCTGGTGTGGCTGACGTCAATCCTCTCGGTCATCGTGACCTACATCGCCTCCTACCTGCTGGTGCCGAACATCGGCGGCGATTCGAGCCTGTGGTGGAAGCTGTCGACGGTGATCACGTGCGGCACGCTCGCCGGCGCCATCATCCCCGAGCTCGTGAAGATCTTCACGTCGGTCGAGTCGTCGCACGTCAAGGAAGTCGTGACCTCGTCGCGCGAAGGCGGCCCGTCGCTGAACATCCTCTCCGGACTGGTCGCGGGCAACTTCAGCGCCTACTGGCTCGGCATCGTGATCGCCGCGCTGATGGCGATTGCCTACATCGTCAGCGGCTACGGGCTGTCGCAGATCATGATCGCGCCCGCGGTCTTCGCCTTCGGGCTCGTCGCGTTCGGCTTCCTCGGGATGGGCCCGGTCACCATCGCGGTGGACTCGTACGGTCCGGTGACCGATAACGCGCAGTCGGTCTTCGAACTGTCGGTGATCGAGTCGCTGCCCAACATCAAGCAGGAGCTGAAGAAAGACTACGGCTTCGACGTCAACTTCGAGCGGGCGAAGCACCTGCTCGAAGAAAACGACGGCGCCGGCAATACCTTCAAGGCGACGGCAAAGCCGGTGCTGATCGGCACTGCCGTCGTCGGCGCGACGACGATGATTTTCTCGATCATCGTGGTGCTGACGCACGGGCTGACCCAGAACCTGCAGAACCTGTCGATCCTCCATCCGCCCTTCCTGCTCGGGCTCATCTGCGGCGGCTCGATGATTTACTGGTTCACGGGCGCGTCAATCCAGGCGGTCACCACCGGGGCGTACCGGGCGGTCGAGTTCATCAAGGCGAACATCAACCTGGAGAGCGTCGAGAAGGCCTCGGTTGCGGATTCGAAGAAAGTCGTGGAGATCTGCACGCAATACGCGCAGAAGGGGATGTTCAACATTTTCCTCGCGGTGTTCTTCGCGACCCTGGGCTTCGCCTTCCTGGAGCCGTATTTCTTCATCGGCTACCTCATTTCCATCGCGCTGTTCGGTCTGTTCCAGGCGATTTTCATGGCCAACGCCGGCGGCGCGTGGGATAACGCCAAGAAAATCGTGGAAGTCGAGCTCAAACAAAAAGGCACTCCGCTGCACGCGGCGACCGTGGTTGGGGATACAGTTGGAGACCCGTTCAAGGACACGTCGTCAGTGGCGCTGAACCCGATCATCAAGTTCACCACCCTGTTCGGCCTGCTGGCGGTGGAGCTGGGTGTACAGCTGACCCGGGATTACGGCGCAGGGATGAGTCGCCTGCTGTCGGCAGCTTTTGTGCTTAGCTCGATGGTCTTCGTGTGGCGTTCGTTTTACGGCATGCGAATCAAGGTGGGGCGCTGAGGGACTGGCCGGATTCAAAAAACCGGTGTCCAACTGTCACAAGAGCTTCGTTGACACCTGTTTTTAGGCGTGACTATAATCCGCGGTCTTATGCCGCCACTGAAGTTGCAAGGTTAGGAGGGCTGAGCCGTGCCGCGTGACATGTTCGGCGACGTTGTGGATCCGTCGGTGAAGCTGGGATCCCAGAAGTGGTATACGGTTCCGCTGTCCGTGCTGGCGCACGTGCTGATTTTCGCGGCCGTCATCATCATTCCGCTGATGGCGACCGATGTCTTGCCGTCGCCGCCGTCGATGATGGCGTTCGCGGCCGCCCCGCCGCCGCCGCCGCCGCCACCGCCCCCCCCGCCCGCTCCCGCGGTGGCGCAGCCGAAGATCGTGCCGGTCGTGACCAACCCCAACGCGGCGCCGATTGAGGCGCCGAAGGAAATCAAGCCGGAAGTCTCGGTGCCGAGTGTCGGCGTCGGCGTACCGGGCGGCGTCGAAGGTGGTGTGCCGGGCGGCGTCGTCGGTGGTGTCGTGGGCGGCCTGCCCCAGGCGCCTCCGCCTCCGCCTCCGCCCAGCGCGCCGGTGCGCGTCGGCGGCAACATCAAGCAGCCGACCAAGACTCGCGATCAGAAGCCGGTCTACCCGCCCATCGCGCAGTCCGCGCGCGTCCAGGGCGTCGTCATCATCGAAGCGGTCATCGGACCCGACGGTCGGGTCAAAGAGGCGAAGGTTCTCCGGTCGATCCCGCTGCTGGACCAGGCGGCGCTCGATGCGGTGAAGCAGTGGCAGTTCACGCCGACGCTGCTGAACGGCGTGCCGGTGCCGGTCATCATGACCGTCACGGTGAACTTCACGTTGCAATAAGTCACGACGCGCAACAATTCTCGGAGGCTCTCGTTTTCGGAGGATGCTGGAATGAATTTCATTGAGATGTGGGGAGCGATGGGGCCGATGGCCAAAGGCATCGGAGTGGTGCTGGTCATCATGTCGATGATCTCCTTCGGCGTCGCGATTGAGCGCATTTATACGTTCATGCAGGCGAGGAAGCAGTCCAAGCTTTACGCGCCGCAGGTCGCGAAGCACCTGAAGGAAGGCCGCCTCAAGGACGCAATCGCGATTTCGTCCTCCAAGAACTACCGTTACAGCCACCTGGCCAAGGTCGTCCTGGCGGGTCTGCAGGAATACCAGTTCCAGCAGGAGGCCGGCGGCAACCTGAGCCGTGAAGACCTCGTCGACACGGTCCGCCGCGCCATCCAGCGCGCCTCCGCGCTCACCGCGAACGATCTCAAGAAGGGCATTGCCGCGCTCGCCACCATCGGCGCCACGGCCCCGTTCGTCGGACTGCTCGGCACGGTCATCGGCATCATCACCGCGTTCCAGGGCATCGCGGCCACTGGCTCGGGCGGTCTCGGCGCCGTGTCGGCCGGTATTTCGGAAGCGCTCGTCGAAACCGCGCTCGGCCTCGTCGTCGCCATTCCGGCCGTCTGGTTCTACAACTACCTGACCGGCCGCATCGAGTATTTCAACGTCGAAATGGACAACTCCTCGTCTGAGCTGGTTGACTATTTCATCAAGAAGACCGCGTAAGAAATTTGTAAATCTGGAAATCTCCACATTTCCACATTTCCAAATTAGAGGAACACATCCATGGCAATGAGTGGTGGTGGCTCAAAAAGCGGCCTGAATTCGGACATCAACGTGACCCCGCTCGTCGACGTCATGCTGGTGCTGCTGATCATCATGATGTTGATCGCGCCCCTGCTGCAGGAGGGCGTGGCCGTCCAAAAGCCGGAAGCGGCCAACACCGGCGAGAAGCCCGATACGCAGGACCAGACCGTCGTGACCATCGATTCGAAGGGCGCCTTCTACGTCAACGCGCTGCCCGTCTCCCAGGACAATCTAGTTCCGCAGGTTCGGCGGGTGCTCGAGGACAAGAAGGAAAAGATCGTCTATCTCAAGGGTGACAAGGACGCGAAGTACGCAGCGATCATGGACGCGATGGACGCCTTTCGCGCAGCGCAGATCGAGAACATCGCCCTCATCACCGAGAAGAAGAACAAGCCCGGCGGCGCCGGGGGAGGACAGTAATGCGGCACGCGCACAAGCACCACGGCGCGGAAACCGTCGTGACGGGAGCGATCCCGCACGCCAGCGCCGACATGAACGTCACGCCGCTCATCGACGTCCTGCTCGTGCTGCTCATCATCTTCATGGCGGCCCTGCCGTTGACCCAGCGCGGGGTCGACGTCAATCTGCCGCTCGAGACCGAGCAGAAGGCGCAGTCCAACCCTGACAACAACCAGATCGTCCTCGAGTACGGGGCCGACAGGTCGATTGCCGTCAACCACCAGCCGATTCCTCTCGACCAGCTCGAAACACGGCTCCGCGACGTGTTCGAGACGCGCAAGGAAAAGACGATGTTCATCGTCGGCGATCCGTCGCTCCGCTACGACGACATCATTCAGGTGATCGACGCCGCCAAGGGTGCCGGGGTGGAGAAGGTCGGCATTGTCACAATGGGCATGCGCAACGAAGCCAACGGCACCGCCGCTCCCGCGAAGGGTGGCAACTAAGGCGTTCGTCGTTCGTCGTTCGTGGTTGTTGAGGGCCGCGCGGCCAACCGCGCGGCCCTTATTATTTGGGACCACCCACCGCCCCCAGCACCGACCCACCACCCACCACCACTCACCACCAACGAGCCGGGAAGCGCCGCCGCGCGTACAAAAGAAGGCCGCCCGGGGGATGGAGCCCGCGCGGCCTCTGTAGTCGCTAGTCGTCAGTCGCCAAGGTTAACCCTTGCCACTCTGCTTTCGCTTCTGCGCGTCCATGACCTTGTTGCGCAGCTTGTCGGCTTCGTCGATGAGCGCTTTCTGACGTGCCGGATCCTTTTCGATGTTTGCCTGGAGGCGGAGCAGGATGTTCTTGTAGGTCATCGCTTCCAGGTAATCCGGATTGAGGGTGAGCGCCTTGTCTTCCATGGCGAGACCCTTCTGGATGAAGTCCTTCTTCTCAGCAGGTGAGAGGCGGAAGTCGCCCCTGGTCTTGTCCCAGTAGAACACCGCGACGCGGTGATAGCCTTCCGGGTTGTTGGGCTCGAGCCCGGCGGCCTGTTCGAGGGCGGCGATCGTCTTCGGGAAGTCCCCCTGACGGTTGTAGTAACCAGCCTTGCCGGCCAGTACGGAGGGGTCGTTGGGCTTCACCTCGCTCGCCTTGTTGTATTGCGCTTCGGCGTCGTCGTAGCGCCCGGCGTCCTCATACAGCTTGGCGAGGGCCATGTAGTTCCCCGGCTCGGTTGGCTCGAGGGCAATGATCTCCTGGTAGACCGGCTCGGCCTTGACCGGGTCGTTCAGCTTGTCGGAGGCGTAGGCGGCGGACAGGTACTGAAGGGCCGACTTCTTCCACTGGATGTCGGTATTCTTGTCGGCGGCCAGGCGGTAATTGGCGATGGCCTTCTGGATGTACTGGTCGTTTGTCGCCTCGCCCTGCTTTGCCGGCTTGTAGAGCTGGTCGTAGCTGTTACCGAGGAAGAAATACGCCGTCGCGAGCTGAGGCAGCTTGGCGATGGCGTCCTCGTGGCTGACGACCGCCTCGTATTTGTCCGCTGCCTTCTTCCAGTCCTTCTGGGCGTATAGAAGGTTGCCGTCCTTGAAGTCCTTCACCGCGCTCAGCGTGCCCCAGGAATACTTGCCGCAGCCCGCCGCCGTCATGCTGAGCCCCACTACGAGGGCCATGGACGCCGCGGAGGCCGCGCGAAATCGGATGGTCATGCTCTCCCCTTCTCGCGCCGATTACAATGAAACAGGGGGCCAGTATAGTGATCCATTTTCCAGTGAGTCAAGGCTTGGTAACGTAGACACTTAGACACCGGATTCCATGATTCGTCTCGAGACCCTCCTCGACAAGGTTCGGGCCTACAGCCCCGAATCGGACACCGACCTGGTGCGCCGG
>JANPCT010000568.1:0-6471 GCA_031431095.1 Acidobacteriota bacterium
CCTGCTGCTGGCGGGGGATTACGATTCGACGCTCGCCGTGGTCACCGCGCTGCGCGATCAGGCGGCGAACGGCGCCGCGGTCGCTCACGAGAGCTGCCGCGTGGCCCTCGACAGTGTCGTCGGCACCGCGGCGTTCGTCGAGACGACCGAGCTGCTGGGAGAGATGGCGGAGGCGGAAGCTGCGGTGTTCTCGGAGATCTGCGGCCGCATCGGCGCGGCCTCCACCGATGCGCTCAAGACGCACCTCGAAGCGGAAGCCGAGACGACCGGAAGGACGCGGGCGACCGCAATGATCCGGCAGTACGGGTCGCGTGCGGTCGGACGGCTGACGTCGGTGGCCGGCTCCTCGCGGTGGGCGGCGCAGCGCAATGTCGCCGACTTGCTCGGCGACATCGGCGCGCCGGAGGGAGTACCGCTGCTGCAGGCGCTCCTGCGCGGACAGGAACCACGCGTCACTGCGGCCGCGGTGCGGGCGCTGGCCAGCATCAAGGATCCCGCCGCCGGGCGCGCCGTGCACACGGTGCTGCGCGCCGCCACCGGCGAGCAGCGGCGCGCCGTCATCCAGGCGCTCGTCGAGCAACGGGACTCGCGGGTGGTCCCCTTGCTCGTACGCATCCTCGAGGACAGCGATCCCTTCACCTCGGACCATCCGGTCGTGATCGATGCGCTGGACGCGCTGTCGCAGGTGGGAGACGACCAGGCGGTACCGGCGTTGACGACGTTGATGCGCCGGAAAAAGCTGCTGGCGCGCAGGAAATCGCGCGCGCTCAAGACGCAGTCGCTGGCGGCGCTGCGCGGGATCAGCACGCCGGCCGCGGCGCGCGCCATCGCCGACGCCGCGCTCAACGGGGACCGCATGCTGCGCAAGCTCGCGCGGGCAGGCCAATAACGATGGCCGCCGGGAACGCCCTCGCCCACGACGACCTGGTCCGGCGTCTTGCGGCGGCCATTCGCGGCGCGGCGCTGTATTCGCCGGCGCATCCGCTCGTGCAGCGGGGGATCACCGCTCTGGGCGGCTTGTGCGCGACGCTCTGCCGGAGCAATGACGCCATCGTCATCGGCTTCATCGGCGACGATGTGGTCGTCAACGGCGAGCGGCTGCCCAAATCCGCGGCCGCGCTGGTTGGCTTCGCGCGCGACATGCGCGAGCGCGAGATCGAGAAAATCACGATCCAGCACGGCGTCACGGGGGACGAGCTGCGGGCGTTCATCTTCGAACTGGCGGATCGCCGCAGCACGGTGCCGCTGGCGTCGCGGCTGCAGCAGAAGGGAGTGACGCGCATCGCCGTCGGACGCCTAGCCATCGAGAAGGAGAACGAGCCGGAGACCGGCATGGCCGCGGCGAGCAAGATTTATGGCACGGCCGTGGAGACGGCGGAACAGCTCTGGCAAGCGGCGAAGTCTGGAGACAAGCCCGACCCGGGCGCGGCGCGACAGATGATCGACAGCCTGGCCAAGCTGGTCGGGGGCGATCGCACCTCGCTGATGGCGCTGACGGCGGTGAAGCAGTACGACAACTACACCTTCACCCACATGGTCAACGTGTCCGCGCTGGCCATGGCGCAGGCGCGTTCGCTGAACATGAGCGGCACGCTGCTGCGCGAGTTCGGCTTCGCCGCGCTCATGCACGACATCGGCAAGGTCCAGACGCCGCTGGAGGTCCTGAACAATCCGGGCAGGCTGTCCGACGAGGAATTCGCGATCATGCAGCGCCACGTGATCGACGGCGCGCACATCCTGCGGCGGACGCCGGAGATGCCCGCGCTCGCTCCGATCGTCGCGTTCGAGCATCATCTCCGCCAGGATCTCTCCGGCTATCCGGCGAACATCGGGCACCGCACCCTGAATCTGTGCACGCAGATCGTCAGCATCGCCGACGTCTACGATGCGTTGCGCAGCAACCGGGTCTACCGCGACGGGCTGCCGAGCGACCGGATCAAGTCCATCATGACGAAGAAAGATGATCCGGCCTTCAATCAGCGGCTGTTGCGGCGGTTTATCAACCTCGTCGGACTGTATCCTGTCGGGACGCTGGTCCGGCTCACGACCGAGCAGATCGGCGTGGTGACACACGAGCACCCGACGGATCCGTTCCGGCCGCAGGTGAAAGTCGTCCGCGACCGCGATGGCGGCGAGCTCGACGCGCCGGCCCTGGTGAACACATGGGAGCCGGACGATCGCGGGGATTTTCCGTGGGCGGTAGTGGAAGCCGTGGATCCGGATGTCGCGGGCATCGACCCGCTGAAGTACATGTGACGCGATGACAGAGGCGCGGACCACGCTCGACGAGGCCATGGCGGTGCGGCTCGCGGAGTTCGCGCGGGCCTGCAAGGCCGCGCTGCGCGCCGTCTCCCTGTATCCGGGCGGCCACCCCGCGATCGGCTCGACCCTCGGGCGGATCACCGAATTGACCGCGACGCTCACCGCGGCCGGTCCCTTGGCCCTCGAAGTCCGTCCGCAGACGATCTGTATCGGCGATGCCGCGCCGGCAAAGCCGGAGAGTGCGATCGTCGAGCTCTCCGACGTCCTGCGCCGCCAGCTGGTCGGACGCCTGACGTTGAATCAAGGCGCCGACGCTGAATCGTGGCGCACGCTCCTGATGCTGCTGTCCAGGCCGCCCGACGAGGTGCGCGCGGACGGCGGCATCGCCAGCCTGTGGGCGACAGCCGGCGGCCCCAGCATGGAGATCCTCGAGATCGACTATGCGGAAGTGCTGCGCGAGAAAGGGGACCTGGCGGCGACGGACCGCCTGATCACCGCGGCGATGAGCGGCGCCCAGCTCGAGCTGGATGAATCGGGCATGCGCCTGCTGCTGGATCTCGTCGGCGACCCGGCGCGGCTCACCATGCTGATGGACCAGCTCGAGACGCGCACCGAAGGGGCGCCGGCGGCGGTTCGCGTCGATGCGTTCCTCAACATCCTGCGCGGACTCGCCGAGTACGTGTCGCGCACCAATCCCGGGCAGCTCGATCAGACGCTGCGACAGGTCGGCACGGCGGCCGGCCGGCTGTCGGCGGACGGGATGCTCGAGCTGCTGTTGCGGCGGACCAGGCCCGAGGCGATGGCCGGCTCGGTGGACGTGGTGAGCGCGATGGTCCACCGCATGAGCGATTCCGCCGTCGCGCAATTCGTCGCGAACTCCGTCATCAACGAGCGCGGCCCGTCCGACCGCCTCGCCCAGGCATTCCATGCCCTCGTGCCGGATACCGATCGCCAGCGGCAGCTGCTGTCGATCGCCCAGCCCGAGGTCGCCGCATCAGAGCTCGGCCAGGAAGCGGCGTTCCAGGACATGTGGCAGAAGGTCGAGGCGATGCTCACCTCCTACACCGACGAGAAGTTCGTGTCGGACGCGTACGCGCGGGAGTTGAGCGGCGCGCGGGCGCGGGCGATCGACGTCGAGGCCGCGAGCGACGACCCGCCGGAGCGCGTCGCGGGGTGGCTCGCCACCGTGTCGGACACGTCGCTGCGGACGCTCGACGGGATGCTGCTCGCCGACCTGCTGCGCATCGAGGAAGACGCCGCGCGCTGGCGCGACGTCGCGGAGACCGTCATCTCGCATGCCGAAGATCTCGTCCGGGTCGGCTACTTCGATCAGGCCTTCCATCTGGCCGAGTCGGTGGCCACCGAGGGGACGCGCATCCCCGCGCGCAGCGAAGCCGCGCGCGGCGTGCTCGATCGGCTGGGCCGCGGCGCGATGATGCGCCACGCCGCGAAGCGCCTGCGCACGGACGACGATGAAATCTATGGACGGCTGAAACGCCTGGCCCATAGCATCGGCCCGGCGGTGATCGCTCCACTGGCCGAAGCCCTCACCGCCGAACAGGATGCGCGCTCGCGCCGCCGCCTGCGCGACATCCTTGTCGAGTTCGGCGCCGCCGGCCGCGAGTCGGTGCAGCAGTTGATGAACGCGCAGAACTGGGAGGTGCGGCGCACCGCGGCGTTCCTGCTGCGGGAGTTCGGCGGCGCCGAAGGATTGAAAGAGCTGCAGCCGCTCCTGAGGGACACCGAACCGCTGGTGCAGCGGGAAGCCATCCAGGCGCTGGTGATGAACGGCACCGACGCCGCGTCCGCGATTCTCCTCGATGCGCTGAACACGACAGCCGGCCGGCCGCGGACCACGCTCATCAGCGAGTTGACCGGCATGAAGGACGAACGCGCCGCGCCGCTGTTCTGCTATCTGGTGCGCCATCTGGATCGCAAACGCTCCGCCAGCGTCTACATGGGCGCCATCGACGCGCTCGGCACGTTCGGCGGACCGGACGCGGTCGAGGCGCTGAAGAGCGCGCTGCAGGCCGGCGACTGGATGGCGCCGCTGCGGACCCGGCGCATCCGCGCCTCCGCCGCCCAGGCACTCCGCCTGATTGGCACCCCCGCCGCGGTGATGGCGCTGCGCGAATCGTCGACTCGCGGATCGCTGGGCGTGCGGCGCGCCGCCAGGACCGAACTGAAGCGGCTCGGATGAAGGCATGAGCGAGAACCTCCCACGCATCGCGCTGTATGAAGATCTGCTCCGCCGCACGGCGTCGGGGGTTCGCAACGCGCAACTCTACGCGCCCGATCATCCGCTCGTCGCGCGCAACCTGGCCGGCTTGATCGCCGTGCTCAACGCCTTGCACCAGCAGCAGCCCTCGATCGCCGTCGGCATCGTCGGCCACGATCTCGTGGTCGCCGACACGCCGATGCACAAAGTCAGCGCATCGATGGCGGAGCTCATCAAGAAGCTGAAAGACCACCAGGTCGAGCGCATAGCCTTCGAGCGCGGCGTCACGCAGGACGAGCTCGTGGCATTGGTTCAGAATCTGTCCCGCCTTGGCGGCAGGGCCGCCGAAGGGGAAAAAGACCTGTCGACGCCGCACGTCCGCGTCGGCCGCCTGAAGAGCGACGACGGCAGCAAGCAGGACGGCATCGGCAGCGACATCGCGGCGATCCGGCAGATGTACTCGACGGCGGTGACGTCCGCCGAAATGATCGTCGCGTCCGCCGCAACCGAGGGCGTGCCTGACGCGCCCGCCGCACTGCAGACGGTCGAGGGGCTGGCCGACGCCGTCACACAGAATCGCACCGCGTTGATGGCCTTGACGGCGATGCGGAACTACGACAACTACACGTTCACGCACATGGTGAACGTGTCGATCCTGGCGATGGCGCAGGCGCGCGCGCTCGGCATCGACGGCAAGCTGCTCCGCGAGTTCGGCATGTCGGCGCTGATGCACGACATCGGCAAGGTGCGGACGCCGAAAGAAATCCTCAACAAGCCCGGCAAGCTGACCGACGACGAGTTCGTGATCATGCGGCGGCACGTGGTCGACGGCGCGGAGATTCTCCGTCGCACGCCGGAGATGCCGATCCTCGCGCCGGTCGTCGCCTTCGAGCACCACTTGCGGCTGGACGGCAGCGGCTATCCCTTCAGCGTCAAGCGCGAGTCGATGAACCTGGGCTCGATGTTGTGCGCGATCTCCGACGTCTACGATGCGATGCGCTCGCAGCGGACGTACCAGCAGGCCTATCCGACGGACCGGATTCTGGCCGTGCTGAAACGCAACGAGGGCGCGCAGCTCGATCAGAACCTGGTCAGGCGCTTCGTCCAGCTGCTCGGGATCTATCCGCCCGGCAACATGGTTCGCCTCAGCACCGGCGAAGTGGCGGTGGTGCTGCGCGTTCATGCGCCCGATCCGCATCGCCCTCGCGTCCGGGTGCTCTTCGCCGGCGACGGCGCCCGGCTCGACCTCCCCTTCGAGCGCAACCTGTGGGAGCTGCAGCGCGATCGCAGCGCCGAAGGTACGGCGGAAACGGTGTTGTCGCCAGTCGATCCTGCCGACTACGATCTGGACCCGCTCACCTTCCTGGAAAGCTAGGAACGCTTGAGCGAAGCTTTCCGGACCGTCCTCATAGCCTTTGGCGGGCTCGCGGCCGGTTTCACCTGGCAGTCGGTGCGCGCGACCGCCATTCCGGCATCCTCCCCGCAGCGTCTGGTTGCCGAGCTGCGGCTCGCGCAGGTGGCCGCACTGCTGCTGACGCTGACGGCGGGCGCCTATACCGGCTTCGCCGTGGTGCGCGAGCACGAGCCGGGCGTCGGGATGGACGTGGCACTCGCGGTTGGCTTTCTGCTCATCGCCACCGTGACCATGGTCCGCGATCCACGGCAGGCCCTGACCATCGTCGCGCTCGCCTTTGCCGCCCATGCCGTTGTCGACGTCGCCCACCGCCCCGGCATGCTGCCCGAGGCGCTTGCCCCGCGTTGGTATTCGATAGGCTGCGCCGTGTACGATGTCTACATCGCGGCGCTGTGCTATCTGCCCTTACTGCGGCGGTAAAACCGCACCGCCCCTGCAACCGAGGTTCGAAACAACGCATGAGACCGCTGACGCTCGCCACCGCTTTGCTGCTCACGCTCCATTTCACGGGGGAGCCGCGCCTGGCCGTACAACCCGCGGCGCGTCCGAAGCTCGTCGTCTTCATCGTCGTCGATCA
>JANPCT010000569.1:0-4528 GCA_031431095.1 Acidobacteriota bacterium
CGAAGCGGTCTTGGTGTTGACGGGTTTCAACGTCCTCGAAGCCTGCGGCCCCGCGCGGGCCACCTCGCTGGCATGTGGTGAGGCCACCCAGCGCGTCGCCATCGGCGTGCGCGACTGCATCCGCAAGGCCCGGGAATCACCGGTGGGCGTGAAGTACATTTTCGTGTCGACGTTGACGCCGCCAGGCACCGGACCAAAACGCATCGACGGCGGTGCCATCATCGAAACCAACAACAAGATCCGCGCGTTCGTGTCGGCTGAACGCGCCACGCTGGTCGATACGTATCCGTCGTTCATCGGACGTGAAGGCGCCTACGTCTCGAGTGACGGCCTGCATCTGCAACCCGCGGGCTACCAGGCCATCGCGGATGGGTTCTTTGCCACAATCAAGGCGACGATCCCGCAGACGTCACCCGCGGCACTCTCGAGCGCCGCGCGATGACCGACCGGTGGTGCGGGATCGCGGCCATCGCACTGCTATGCGTCGGCTGCGGATCGACTCCCGGGATTGCGCCGAGCACCATCGCTCCGCAGATCGCGTGTCCTGCAAACATCGAGATGCGCGGCATTTCTGGACCAGCGCAAGCGGTCAGCTTCCCCGCTCCTCTTGTCACGAACGGTGCGGCTCCAGTGGCCACCGCGTGCAGCGCCGCGTCAGGCGACGCCTTCCCGCTCGGCACGACGACGGTGAATTGTGCGGCCGCTGATGCGCAGGCGCGCCGCGCCAGTTGCTCGTTCACCGTCACGCTGACCGGACTGTCGCTGGCCGCAAAGAAATACGACACCATTGGCGACAGCCTCACCGAGGGAGAGAACGGCCGTCCATCGTTTCTCGACCTGCCCAATTCCTACCCGACGAAGCTGCAGGGCCTGTTCGATGCCGAATACCCGGGGCAAGGCATCCATGTGATCAATCGCGGTGTCAGCGGGTGGCCGGTGGAACGCACGGTCGAGGAGTTGCCGGGCGATCTCGCCGCCGATCGACCGGACGCGGTGCTGATCCTGACGGGTTACAACGATTTGCTCAACGGCTGCGGCACCGGACCAGCTGATACCTCCGCCTGCCGCGCCGCTATGCAGACGGTGCAATTCGGCGTTCGCGACTGCATCAGACGCTCGAGGGAATTCAGTGTCGGCTATATCTTCGTGAGCACGCTGACGCCGCCGGGGCCGGTGCTGCCGGGTGCGCCGCGGGATCGCCGCATCGGTTCCGATGCCGTCGCACAGACGAACAATCGGATACGCCAGGTGGTTGCCGGTGAAGGGGTGACGCTGGTCGACCCCTATCCACTCTTTCTCGGCCACGAGTCCGAATACGTCGACACCGACGGCCTGCATCTGCGTCCGGCGGGTTATCAGGTGCTGGCCGACACATTCTTCGTGTCGATCAAGGCCACGGTACGGCAGACACCACTCGTCGCGGTCGGCGGCCGCCGCTGACCCGCCCGGCGAACCGTCTCGGGATGGTCAAAGACGCTAGGGAATCTCAGGCCCGCGCATCCCGAAGAACGCCCGCGCAAACGCGGTGAGCGATCCAAACGACGTGAAACGGCTCGTGCAGAGCAACCACCGTCCGCTCTGGTAGACGTTGGTGGTCCAGCAGTCCCCCTTGACGGTATTGACGCTTTTGTAGGGACAGGATTTCGGATCGTTCCGGCAGCCCTCGCTCTGCGGCGTCTGCGTGATGACCCGCGAGGTGAAAGAACAGTAGGTGTGCACGGTTGCGGCAGTTCTGGAGCCCGCGATATCGACCGCGGTGGGGCGCAGTTCCGACGACAGAATGTCGAAGTCGTGCCGGTTGTCGGTGATGTCCTTCAGTTCATCCTTCTTGCCGTTGCACGTATCCGAGAACTCCGCGACGCACTTCTCAGGGGACACGCTGGAGGTCGCGAAGTTCGTCAGGAAGCGCAGCGACATATCCGCGAGGTCCTTCGGCGAATTATTCAGGTGGACGCTCGTCGTGCCCGTGACCTTGTTCTCGGCGGCGGCGCCCGCGCTGGTGTAACGCTCGGTCACCGTCAATGTCAGGATCACGTCCGCGGGTGTTTTCGCGTCCGGCCCGGCGGTCCATGCAACGGCAGCGCCGGTGCCCGAGAACGACCCCGTCTCGGCCGTCCACGCATACGTGAGATTGGCCGCAGGCGTTTCGGCGTCCTCGACGAGGGCCGTGAGCGTAATCGGGGTGCCCACTTCCACGCGCGCCGCTTCCGACGCAGTGATGGACTTGATCTGCGGCGGCGTGTTGACCACGGGGGGCGGCACGCCCCCGCCGGGATTCGGCGATGGACCCGGGCCCGCGGAGCCGCAGGCGCTCAGGATGAGCGCGATGGCGGCGGCGATGGTTGCCCCGGCGGCGATGCGTCGCATCGCCTACTCCCCCACCACACGCGGCCGGTCCGGCTGCGCCTCGCGCGTCTCGCGGATGATGTAGGTCGGCTTGTCCTGCGACTCGTGGTACGTGCGCGCCTGCATTTCGGCGAGCAGCCCGTTCATGATCAGCATCACGCCGACCAGCGCCATCATGCAGCCGACGATCAGCAGCGGCCGGTTGGCGGACTGGAAGCCGAAGAACCGGTGATAGGTCACCCACGCGCACATCAGGAGCCCGGCGCCGCCCAGCATGATGCCGATCGAGCCGAACATCTGCAGCGGACGCGTCGAGTAGCTGCTGAGGAACTTCACCGTCATCAGATCCAGCACGACGCGGAACGTGCGCGTGATGCCGTAGTTCGACGTGCCGGCCGTGCGGGCGCGGTGGTTGACCACCGTCTCGCCGATCTGCACCCCGAACTCGTTGGCAATCGCCGGCAGGAACCGGTGCATCTCGCCGTAGAGCCGCATCGACTTCACGACCTCCGAGCGGAACACCTTGAGCGAACAGCCGTAGTCGTGCAGCTTGACGCCGGTCGAGAACGAAATGATCGCATTGGCGATCATCGAGGGCAGGCGCCGGTTGATGAACGGATCCTTTCGATCCTTGCGCCAGCCGCAGACGATGTCGAGGTGCTGCTGCTCGAGCATCTCGATCATCGCCGGAATGTCCGCGGGATCGTTCTGATTGTCGCCGTCGAGCGTGACGATGTAGCGGCCGCGGGCGTGGGTGAAACCGGCGGCGAAACCGGCGGTCTGGCCGAAGTTGCGGCGGAAGCGGATCACGCGAACGCGGGGATCCCGGGCCTGGATGCGCGCCAGCAGCTCGAACGTGTCATCCCGACTGCCATCGTCGATCGCGATGATCTCGTACGAGCGGCCGAACTGCGTCAGGCTGGACGTCAGTTCGCGGTAGAAGCCCTCGACGTTCGGGGACTCGTTCCGCATCGGAACGACAATCGAGATGTCTGGACCCATCTAGCGGTAAACGCTTGATTATACGGCCCTTTCACAACTTCATCAAGGGCGCCCCCGGCGGCGCTGCCAGACGATCCAGGCGATGCCGCCGGCGAGCGCCAGGCCCGCCAGCACGAGCCCGGCCTCCTTCGCGTGCGCCTTGACGAAATCGCCCGCCGCGTCCCCGTAATACACCGCGAGCAGCCCCTCCCCGAAGTAGCGGATGAACCGGGCGGTGAAGACCGCCCCGGCAAACTGCCAGACGGGGACCGCGGCGACCCCGGCGAGGAGCACGAAGATCTTGAACGGCGCCGGCGGCGGCAACAGTGCCGGGACGATGACGACCAGCAGTCCGTACCTCCGGTACAGGCTGAGACCCCGATCGACGTGGCTCGCGTTGAAGCGCCTGCGCAGGAAGGCCTCCCCCCCTTTCCGGGCGACGAAATACAGCGCCAGGCAGCCGAGCACCGACCCGATGGTCGCCATCAGCGAGTAGTACAGCAGCAGGTGCTTGTGCCGCGTCACCATGAAGATGATCAGGAGGTCGTTGACTTCGGGGAGCGACAGGAACGAGGAGTCGAGAAACCCGATCAGGAGCAGCCCTGGTCCGCCCCAGGCGAGAGCGAAATGCTGCGCCCAGCTGACGAAGTTCTTCATCGACCAGAAGTGTAGACTAAGTGCGCGGGCCGGCCGGCGGCCCATCCACGATGGCCACGCAGACCACAACGATCCGGACGAGCCCGTCGTGGTCGTGGTCCCCCGGTGTCCTCTGCGCGATCGCAGCCGGCGCGTGGGGCCTCATCGCCGCCTTCCATTACCATCGTCTCGGTCTCACGCTCGCGCATTACGATGCGCGCGCGCATCTCGTGGTCGCGCGGCGCGTCTTCGACAGTCTGACGCCGGGATGGCAGCAGGTCGGCGCCGTCTGGCTGCCGCTGCCGCACCTGCTGAACGCGCTGCCGGTGCAAGTCGATGCCTGGTATCGCAGCGGCGCGTCGGGCGTCGCGATTTCCATTGCGTCGATGGCACTGGCCGTATGGGCGATCGCGGGGCTCATTCACCGCGCCACCGGCTCGCTCGCCGGCGGGATGGTGGCTTCGGCGCTGCTCATGCTCAATCCCGACGTGCTCTACCTGCAGAGCACCCCGATGACCGAACCGCTGCTGTTCGGAACGACGTTCCTCGCCGTCGCACTGGTGGG
>JANPCT010000570.1:0-5102 GCA_031431095.1 Acidobacteriota bacterium
GCAGTACCTGTTGTCGCTCGCGAACACGGTCGTACGGATCGCGCGCGAGCGCCGCCTCGAGATCGTCCACGCCCACTACGCGGTGCCGCATGCGACTGCGGCCGTACTGGCGCGACAGGTGCTCGAAGCCTCGTCCGCCGAGCGCGGCCCGCGCGTGGTGACGACGCTGCACGGGACGGACATCACGATTGTCGGCGCGGACCCGTCCTACTCCGAGATCGTCGCGTTTTCGATCGACCAGTCCGATGCCGTGACGGCCGTCTCCGAGAGCCTGCGGCGATCGACGTGCCGCGAGCTGGCCGTGCACCGCGACATCGAGGTCATCCCGAACTTCCTGGATTGTGACCGCTACCGGCGGCGTGAGCCTCCCGGTCTCCGGAACCGCTACGCCGCCGACCCCGGCACGCGCATCGTGATGCACCTCTCGAATTTCCGCCCGGTGAAGCGGCTCGATTCTGTCGTCGAGATCTTCGCGCGCCTCGCCTCACGCGTGCCGGCCACGCTGCTGCTCGTCGGCGACGGTCCGGAGCTGGTGACGGCGCGGCGGATCGCCCGGGAACTCGACGTTGCCGGCCAGGTGCACTACCTCGGCGCCCAGGAGGACGTGCTGCCGCTGCTCTCAATCGCGGATCTCTTCCTGCTGCCATCGGAGCAGGAGAGTTTCGGCCTTGCCGCGCTCGAAGCGATGGCGTGCGGGGCGCCGGTGGTCGCCTCGAATGCCGGCGGGCTGCCGGAAGTGATCGACCACGGCGTCACCGGATTCCTGCACGAGGTGGGGGACATCGAGGCGATGGCTCGCAGCGGCCTCGCGCTGCTGAACGACCCCGGTCTCCACCGCCGCGTCACGGCGGCCGCCGTGCAGCGCGTGCGGGAGCTCTTCTGCATCAACCGCGTCATCCCGATGTACGAGTCGCTCTACCGCCGCGTTGTTTAGCGGGTGTCGTCGAGCGGATCCCAGTCGAGCTCCGGGTGCGCGTTGTCGTCCATGATCCCCTATTCCTCTGGCGGGCGCCGCGGATTGGCCCAGTGATCGTCCGGGTCGCTGCCGCTGAGAATCACACCCTTCGCGTTCCAGCCCGCGAAGGCGCGCACGTCGGTAGCGCAATACCGCAGCGTGAGCCCGCAGCGGCGCCGGAGGGACATGTTGGCGTCCGACCCGTGCAGCAGCAGGTCCGAATGGACCGAGACCTCGCCCGCCTTCAGCTCGTCGTCTACCGTCTGGCCGTACTGCTCGACGTTCTCGATCGTCTGGTTCAGGACGTTGTGTTCGGCGGGATCGCTCGGACGGTACGTCAGATGTCCCTTCCAGTGCGATCCGGCAACGAAGCGCATGCACCCGTTCTCGCGATCGGCCCCGTCAATGGCGAGCCACACGGTCACGGCCTTCGAAGGCGTCAGCGGCCAGTAGCTCGCGTCCTGGTGCCACGCCACGGCCTTGCCATCCCCGGGCAGCTTGCAGAAAAAGTGCGAGCCCCAGCCGACGAGTTGCTCACCGATCAGATCCGTGACGATGGCGACGATGCGAGGATGCGCCAGGAGATCGTAGACGCGGCCATACCGCAGGTGCGCGGAGCTGATCGAGTAGCTGTCACCACCGGCGGCCAGCGTGCGCGCGAGCAGGTCGTCGAAGTAGTCGCGAATGCCGGCGGCCTCGGCGTCGCTGAAGACACGCAGCCCTTTCAAGTACCCGTCCCGGTTGAACGCGTCGACCTGCGTGCGGGATAGCGTCCGGGGATGCTCCACCGTCGAGGGATGGAAGCGCAAATCCCGCGCCGCGGCGGCCAAGTCTCGTGGGTCGGGCGTGATCGCAAAGGGTGGTGGCGTCGTGGTCATGCGTCTATCCCTCGTCTGGGCGCCATTCCAGCGGAGGCGGTGTCTCATTCACGGCCTCCGCGCTGGCAGGATGCTGAAAAAGTGGGGCTGTCGAACCTTCCGCCTGAAGGCGGAAACTACAGGAACTCCAACTAAGGCCTCTGTAGTTTCCGCCTTCAGGCGGAATTCACTCACTCTCGCTCTAGACAATATGGAATGACCGGCTCGCTATCGTAACGTCGTAGTGCTGACGCGCTCGACAAGGTGGTGTGTGCCACCGTGATCGCGGGTGAACGCCTCGCGGCGCCCGAGCCGCAGACGAAAGGAGCCGATCGTGACACAGGTTACTACGTACGTCGGGGTCGACGGACGCTCTCGGACCTTCCGCCTGAAGGCGGAAACTACAGGAACTCCAACCAGGGGCTCCACCTTCCGCCTGAAGGCGGTAACTACAGGAACTCCAACCAGGGGCTCCACCATCCGCCTGGAGGCGGAAACTACAGGACCTCCAACCAGGGGCTCCACCCTCCGTCTGGAGGCGGAAACTACAGGAACTCCGACCAGGGGCTCCACCCTCCGTCTGGAGGCGGAAACTACAGGAACTCCAACCAGGGGCTCCACCCTCCGTCTGGAGGCGGAAACTACAGGAACGCCAACCAAGGCTCAACACCAACTAAGGGCTCTGTAGTTTCCGCCTTCAGGCGGAATTCTCCCTCTCTCAAGAGGGGCGCCTCACGGTCCGATTGCCTCAGCGTGGTTTCGCGGATAATCGTCCCGATGGATGTGCTTCAGCACGCACCGGCGCTGACGCCGGCCGAGGCCGCGGACGTGGCCCGCCGGATCTTCGGTGTCGCGGCAGAAGCGTCGGCGTTGCCCAGCGAGCGTGACCAGAATTTCCTGCTCCGTACGCGTGCCGGCCGGTTCGTCCTCAAGATCGCCAACAGCACCGACGACATCGAGCTGCTCGAGGCGCAGAATGCGGCACTCGACTATGTCGCGCGGCGCACCGCGCTGTGTCCCACGATCCTGCCCGCCCTCGACGGCGCCTCGATTGCCCGGATCACCTCCCCATCCGGCGTGACGCATTGCGTGCGCCTGATGACATGGCTTGACGGCGTGCCGCTCGGTTCTGTGCAGGATCAGTCGCCCGAACTGCTGAGAAGCGTCGGACGCTCGATCGCTGAGCTGGACGACGCGCTCGAGGGCTTCGATCATCCCGCCATCCACCGCGATTTCCATTGGGATCTCGCCAACGGCTTCAGGATCGTGCGCGAGCTCGCGCCGCTCGTCGGTGAACCTGCCGTGCGCGATCTGGTGATCCGCGTGGCGGCCGAGATTGAAGTGCGCGACGGCGCCCGGCTCGCCGGGCTGCCACGCGCCGCCGTGCACAACGATCCGAACGACTACAACGTCCTGGTCACCGAAGGGGAATCCGCGCGGACCGTATCAGCGATCATCGACTTCGGCGACGTCGTCCATTCCTTCGCAGTTTCGGATCTGGCGATCGCGGTTGCCTATGCGGTGCTCGGCAAGGATGATCCGCTCGCTGCGGCCGTCGCCGTCGTCCGCGGCTACCAGGAGGTGCGGCCGCTCCGGGAAGACGACATCACTTCGATCCTCGGCTTCGTCCTCCTGCGGCTCTGCACGAGCATCTGCATCGCCGCACAACAGCGGACGCAGCGTCCAGGCGATGCGTATCTGTCGATCAGCCAGCGTCCGATTGCGAGGACTCTGCCGTTACTCGCCGCCCTTGATCCCGCCGCTGTCGCGGCGGCGTTCCGGCCCGCGCCGGTGTGCTCGGCGGAGGAGACCCTGGCCTCACGACGGCGGGTCATCGGCGCCAATCTATCGATAGCCTACCGGACGCCCCTGAAAGCGGTGCGCGGGTGGATGCAGTACCTCTACGACGAGAGCGGACGCCGCTACCTGGACGCGTATAACAACGTGCCTCACGTCGGTCACGGTCATCCGCGTGTGGTCGACGCGGCGGCGGCGCAGATGCGGCTGCTCAACACGAACACGCGCTACCTGCACGACAGCCTGGCCGCGTTCGCGGACCGCCTGATCGCGACGCTGCCCGCCCCGCTCGGCGTTTGCTACTTCGTGAACTCGGGCAGCGAGGCCAACGAGCTCGCGCTCCGGCTCGCGCGCGCACACACACGGCGTCGAGACGTGGTCGTCCTCGATCACGCCTACCACGGCAACACCAATACGCTCGTCGACATCAGTCCGTACAAGTTCAATGGCGCCGGCGGCGAAGGCGCTCCTCCCTGGGTACACGTGCTGCCGCTGCCGGATACCTACCGCGGGAAGTACCGCGCCGACGACCCCCGCGCGGGAGAGAAATATGCCGAGTTCGCGCGGCATGTCACGAATCCCGGCGCCTTCATCGCGGAAAGCGCGCCGAGCGTCGGCGGCCAGATCGTCCTGCCGGACAAGTACCTGGCATCGGTCTACGCCATCATCCGCACGGCGGGAGGGCTGTGTATTGCGGACGAAGTGCAGACCGCCTACGGTCGGATGGGCTCGCACTTCTACGCGTTCGAGGCGCAGGATGTCATTCCCGACATCGTCGTGCTGGGCAAACCGATCGGTAACGGCTATCCGCTGGGCGCGGTCGTCACGACCCCGGAGATCGCCGCGTCGTTCGACAACGGCATGGAGTTCTTCAGCACGTTCGGCTGCAGTACCGTCTCTTGCGTGGTCGGTCTCGCGGTTCTCGATGTGGTTCAGGAGGAGCGGCTGCAGGCCCATGCGGAGGACGTCGGTGGAATGCTGCTGCGTCGGTTGCGCGAGTTGCACGAGCGCCACCCGTTGATCGGCGATGTTCGCGGTTCGGGCCTGTTCGCCGGCGTGGAGCTGGTCAGGAACCGCGTCACGCTGGAGCCGGCGTCGTCGGAAGCCGCAGCAATCGTCAACATGTTGCGTGATCGCGGCATCCTGATCGGCACCGACGGGCCGTTCGACAGCGTTCTGAAGATACGTCCCCCGATGCCATTCACGCGGGATAACGCCGATCGTCTCGTCAGCACCCTCGATGACGTGCTCACCCTTCGCGGGCACGCATGATTTCGGTCATCATTCCTGCGTACAACGAAGAAGCGCTTCTCGCCGCCACGCTCGAGGCGGTGCGGCATGCGGCCACCGCGGCGGCTGCATCCTACGAGATCATCGTCGTCGACGACGGATCGACGGATCGGACGGTGGAGATTGCAAGAGAGCAGGGGGCGGCCGTGGTGTCGGTCGCCGTCAGGCAGATCGCGGCGGCTCGCAACGCCGGCGCCAAACTC
>JANPCT010000571.1:0-1814 GCA_031431095.1 Acidobacteriota bacterium
GGAAACCGTAGACGCGGCCGCGTGTCTTCTCCGGAGCGAAGCGCGCGAGCAGCGCATCGCGAGGGGACGTGCGCACGCCCTTGCCGAGCCGATCGGTGAAGCGGAGCGCCAGGACGTGAGGCCACGCCGTGGCGAAGCCCATCAGGGGACGGACCAGCGACGAGAGGCCATAGCCCATCAGGACCAGCTTCTTCGGCTGCCCGGTCCGGTCGGCGATGCGCCCCGAGACGATCTTGAGAATGCTGTTGGCGCCTTCGGCGACCCCCTCGATGACGCCGATCGACATGGCGCCGGCGCCAAGCACGCGTGTCAGGAACAGCGGCAGGAGCGGGTACATCATCTCGCTCGCCATGTCGGTGAAGAAGCTGACCCAGCCAAGGAGCCACACGGGTCGCGAGAGGCCGAACCGGTCGAGCGGGTTGCCTGCGGGGTCAGTGCCGTACTGTGACATTGGGTTCCTGCAGCCTACAGGCGCCCGTATAATCCGGTCAACGATGCCAGTGCCCTTCGACGCCGTCCTCCTCATCGCCTTCGGCGGGCCGCAAGGCCCTGCCGATGTCCGCCCGTTTCTCGAAAACGTGCTGCGCGGCCGCCGCGTGAGTCCGGAGCGGGTCGAGGAAGTGGCGCACCATTACGAGATGTTCGGAGGGGTGTCACCGCTGACGTCCCTGACGCTGGCCCAGGCTGGCGCCCTCGAAGCGACGCTGGCGAAACGGGGGCTGCCCCTGCCGGTGCACGTCGGCATGCGCAACTGGCATCCCTACCTGGCCGACACTCTCGGCGAGATGGCGAACGCCGGCATCCGGCGCGCCATCGGCGTACTGGCCGCAGCCCAGCGCAGCTATTCGGGATGCACGCAATATCGCGAGAACGTGCGCGACGCGCGTCTGACGCTTGCCGAGAAGGGCTCCCCGTCCCCTGCTATCACCTACGTCGGCAACTGGCACGAGCACCCCGGCTTCATCGAGGCCAACGCCGACCACGTCCGCGAGGCGATCGACCGCTTGCCGGAGGAGCACCAGGCGGGGGCGCGCCTGATCTTCACCGCTCACAGCATTCCGCTCTCGATGGCGGCGCAGTATCCCTACGTCGCGCAGCTCGAAGCCTCCGCGCAGCGCATCGCCGATGCGGTGGGACGATCCGACTGGGTGCTCGTCTATCAGAGCCGCAGCGGGCGTCCCGGCGATCCCTGGCTCGAGCCGGACGTCTGCGATTATCTTCGCGCCGAGCGCGCGAACGGCCTCGACGCGGCGGTGCTCTGCCCGGTTGGATTCGTCTGCGATCACGTCGAAGTCCTGTACGATCTCGACGTCGAAGCCGCCGACGCCTGCGTCGATGCCGGGATCGTCATGGCTCGCGCCGAGGCCGTCAATACACATCCGCGCTTCATCGAGGCGCTTGCCGACGCGGTGCTCGACGTCTGGGCACGGTACGCCGACGGACGCCCGGTGCCCATTGTCGCGGCACCGGTACGATAGGATCTGCGCGCCCCATGAACCTCGATCGCCTCAACTTCCCAATCGTCCAGATTTCGCTCGACCTGACGTCGCTCGACGAAGCGCTCGAGACCGCGGCGATCGCCGTCGACGCCGGCGTGGACTGGCTCGAGGCCGGCACGCCGCTGCTGCTCGCCGAAGGGCTGCGCGCCGTCGAGCAGCTGCACGCCCGCTTTCCCGATCACCCGATCGTCGCCGACTTGAAGACAATGGACGGCGGCTACCTCGAGACGGAGATGATGGCGAAGGCCGGCGCCAGCCTGGTCGTCGTCATGGGACGCGCGCACGAGGCGACGATCAGGCGCGTCGTCGATGCCG
>JANPCT010000572.1:0-8183 GCA_031431095.1 Acidobacteriota bacterium
AAGGCGCCGGCCAGGCTCTTGAGGGCGCCAATCGGCTCGGCGGGGAAGTCCCGCTGCAGCTGCTCCTCGATCGTCAGATCGGGATCGAGCACGTCGAGCGACTGCTGCGCGAAGTAGCCCATCGTGAGACTGGCGCCGAGCGTCACGGTCCCCTCGTCGGGCTGGGTCGCCCCGGCGATCATCTTCAGCAGCGTCGACTTCCCGGCGCCGTTCTTGCCCATCACGCACCAGCGCTCACCGCGGCGGATGGTCAGGTTGACGCCGTCGTGAACGGTGCGCGTCCCGTAGCGCTTCGTCACCCCCTCCAGCGTGGCGACCTGGTCGCCGGAGCGCGGCGGGGTGCGGAAGTCGAACTTGACGACGCGGCGTTTCTTCGGCAGCTCGACCTTCTCGATTTTTTCGAGCGCCTTGACGCGGCTCTGCACCTGCGCCGCCTTGGCCGCATGCGCGGCGAACCGGTCGATGAAGCGCTGCTCCTTCGCGAGCATCGCCTGCTGCCGCGCGTACGCCGCCTCCCGGTTGGTCTCGCGGATGGCACGCTCGCGTTCGTAGAAATCGTAGTTCCCCGAGTAGGAGGTGATTTCGCCGGCGTCGATTTCGGCAATGCGCGTGACGATGCGGTTCATGAACTCGCGATCGTGCGAGGTCATCAGCAGCGCGCCCGGCAGCGCCTTGAGGAACTCCTCCAGCCAGATGATCGTTTCGATGTCGAGATGGTTCGTCGGCTCGTCCATCAGCAGAATGTCGGGGCGGCCGAGCAGCACGCGCGCCATGGCGACGCGCATCTTCCATCCACCGGACAGATTGCCGACGTCGGCGTCGATGCGGTCATCCTCGAAGCCGAGGCCGTGGAGCACTTCGCGCGCCTGCGCCTCGAGTGCGTAGCCGCCGAGGTGTTCGTATTCCTCCTGGACCTCACCGAAGCGCGCGAGAATCCGGTCCATGTCGCCGGCCTGCGCCGGATCGCCCATGGCGTGATTGAGATCCTCGAGTTCGTGGTGGAGCGTGCCGGCGCGGCCGCGGCCGGCGATGGTCTCGTCCAGCACGGAGCGCCCGCTCATCTCGCCGACGTCCTGCTTGAAGTAGCCGATGGAGAGCTTCCGCGGGACCGAGACGTCCCCCTCGTCGGGCGCTTCCTCGCCGACGATCATGCGGAAGAGTGTGGTCTTGCCGGAGCCGTTGGGGCCGACGAGGCCAACTTTTTCCCCAGGGTTCAACTGGAAGGAGGTCTCGACGAAGAGAACCTGACGGCCGTACTGCTTACTGATACGAGTGAAGGAAACCATTGGCGATTGCCGATTGCAGATTGAAGATCGGAAAAATAACGATTAGACGACTCTTCAATTTCTTTCGACCCATCCGCACGACCACGGGGGTGGGGCGAGCCAGTCGAGACCGCTGTCGCCACCGATTGGCGCGCCCGGGGGCGCGTCGAAGGTGGACGGCGCGCGCAGCGGCTCCGCCGGCCGCTCGAGAAAGCGCTTGACGTCCGCGGCGATCAGATCGAAGGCGATCTCATCTGCGGGGTCCGAACGGGTGGCGAACGTGAAATCCGAGGGACGCAGCGTCGACAGCGCGCGTGACGCGATGGCGCGCACCTGCGGCATCGATGCGCCGCCGGCGAGCCACATCAAGCGTTCGACGAGCGCCCTGGACGTGGCGCGACGGAGTTCCTGCTGATACGCACCGGCCGTCGGCGCCGCGAACGTGGCCTTGCGTAGCCTATTGATCACTTCGTCGAGGCCGGGCAGGGTCGGGTCGATCGCGTGCTGCGCCACCATTCGCGCGGCGCGATCCGGCTGCAGGAGGAATCCGATCGTCACGTCGGCCGCGATCGACGCCGGGCTGATCGGATCGAACGTGTCGCCGGTGTAACGGGCGAACAGTTCGCGGTGCCCGGGCCAGCCGGAGGGACGCGGCGGAATCTTCTCGAGCGCGGCCTTTGGCAGCGCCAGCTCCGATGGCTTGAGCGTCGCCACCAGCGCCTCGACTGCGGCGCGCTGCTGCGCGGCCGATATCCACTTGGTCGGAACGCGGTCGTCGCCGCGGAAGGCGTAGACGAAGTCCTGTCCGCCGACGGCCGAGGCGGCTGATTCGACTGCGTAGCGGTGGTACATGTAGACCGGGACCAGCGCCTCTTCCATCGTCGCCATCGGCGCATCTTTCTTGATGACCGTTTCGTCGAACCGGTTCAGCGCGGCGCGGCGCACCTTCATGATGCGATTGAGCTCGACGGCCATGTCGCTGCCGTTGTTCCACTGATCGGATCTGGGCGTCGTCTCGGTGTCCTGGTTCGTCATGTAGACGAGGTCGAGCTTCCAGGCGTCGTCGAGGAGCTTGCGCAGCGCCGCGGCTTCGTTGGCGCCGGCGGGGAAGTCCTGGTAGCCGTAAGTAATCGCCACCTTGTCCCAGTCGCCGATTCCGGTAGTGTAGGCGTCGGACAAATCGATCGTGCCGTCGGCGTTCAGCTTCTCCAGTGGATGCGGATAGTCCATCACCGAAATCCGGCCCTTCGTGCTGTTGTAGTACTGATGGCCGAGGCCGAGGGTGTGGCCGACTTCGTGCGCCGACAGCTGGCGGATGCGCGCGAGCGCCGTCTGCGCGAGGACCGCCGGCGTTTCGGTGCCGGTCTTGTACGGCGCGAGCAGGCCTTCGTAGATCAGGTAGTCCTGCCGATCGCGCAGCGAGCCGAGGGTCACGGTGGCCTTGATGATTTCTCCGGTGCGAGGGTCGGCGATCGTGGCGCCGGTGCTCCAGCCGCGCGTCGAGCGATGGACCCAGTTGATCATGTTGTAGCGGATGTCCATCGGGTCGGCGCCCTCGGGCAGCAGCGCGACCTGAAACGCATCGCGGTAGCCGGCCGCCTCGAAGGCCTGGTTCCACCAGCGCGCCCCTTCGAGCAGGGCCGTGCGGATCGGCTCGGGGGTGCCGCGGTCGACGTAGTAGAGGATCGGCTTCTTCGCCGCGCTGACGCGCGCCGAGGGGTCGACCTTCTCGAGCCGGTGCCGCCGGACGTAGCGCTGCATCATCGGGGTGCCGATCGGCGCGGCGTAGTCGAGATACTGCAGGCCGCCGTAACCGGCGCGTGGATCGTCGAAGCGCGGCTTGTAACTGGCGTCCGGGAGCTCGGCGAACGTGTGGTGCTCGCGCAAGGTGACCGAGTCGGCCGACGGCGTGACGCTGCCGACGGTTCCCGAAAAGAGGCCGCCGCCGAAACCGCCGCCGGGAACCGGGCCGCTCACCTGAGGCGGTCCCTGCGCCGGGCCGCCACCGCCGCGTCCGCCCCCCGCCGCGCCATCGTTGGCGAAGGTCAGGATGGTGTCTACCTCGGTGTTCTTCGGAAAGCCCTTCGTCCACGGCATGTCGATCGCGCTGCGCGTGCGGTCGACGCGGAACGCGCCAGGCCGCAGCCGCGGGATGACGTTGTGCGCGTCGCGCAGGAAGAAGTCGGTTGCGTCGACGAGCACGCGTCCCTCTGTCTCCGCGCCGACGGCAAATCCCCAGAGAATCGATTTCGCAAACGCGTCTTCGACGGCTCGCCGCTCGTCAGGATTCGGGCTGTTGGCGCGGAACGTGTAATTCGGCTGCACCATCATCACGCGCGGGCCGATGCGCTGGAACCTGACGACGCGCCCCTGTCCCGACTGCCCGCGATCGAGCCCGATATCGTTCGAGCCCAGCCCGGCCGACAGCCCGGTCGAGTACAGCATCTCGATGTCGAATTTGTTGATCTCCATCCACAGGGAACCGGTCTTGTCGTCCCAGTAGAGCGGCATGTAGCCGTCGATCTTCTGCAGGCCGGTGGTGCGAGACTCAATCGTCTGCATCGGTACGCCGGGCCCCTGCCCGCCGGCGCCGGCGCCGCCGCCGCGTCCTTGCGCGGACACGCCCGTGCTGCAGACAACCGACAGTGCTATCGCAAAGAGTGACGTAGTACGCATGCCGGGGATTCTATAACGGCAACGATTGCAGATTGGCGATTGCGGATTCGCTCACGGCTGCTTGGCAGCAATCTTCTTGACCAGCTCCTGAGCCAGCGGGAGGCTGATCGAACAGTCGGGGTCGTCTAGCCGGCACTGTGCGAGTGTCAGGCCGCAGCCGCAGGTGCAGTGCTCCGTGTTGAGCGTCTTCAGGGCCTCCGCGCGCTTCTCACTCGAGAGGGCCGACAGGTCGAGCCCCGGGATCTTGTTGGCTTGCGCGGCATTTGCCAGCCGCACCTTGTCGTCGTCCTCGGCGTCGACGATCGCCACATCTGGGGCGAGGCCCGCGAGCACCTGCGTCTCGGTTTCGGTGAGCGCGGCGCTCAACTGGCCCACGTGTTTCTGCGCGAGGCGTCCCTCACGGTCGATCATGAACGACGTCGGCAGCGCGTAGATGCCGGGAAACAGCTTTTCGATCTCCGGCGTGCTCATGATCGTCGGATAGTTCATGCCGTGCTGACGGGCGAACTGCCGCACTTCCTCGATGCTGCCCGAGTCCTGTGACACGCCGACGATCTGGAGGGTGTCCTTGTATTTCGCCTGCAGCGCGATCAGGTCCGGAATCTCCTGGCGGCACGGCGGGCACCACGTCGCCCAGAAATTGACGATGACCACCTTGCCGCGCAACGAGGCGAGCGACACCGGCTTGCCATCCAGGTCCGGCGCGGTGAACGATGCCACCGCGACGCGATCCTTCAACAGCCGGATCTGACCGGCCGTCGCGTGCTTCGGTCCCGTTTCCACCCGCCGCGTGTAGCGGATCATGCCGGTGATCGACAGGACGAGCGCCGCACCCGCAAGGGCGGCCACGATCAGCCGGCGTGGTGACATAAAATAGATTATGACGTACCGCGCGTATCCGGCTGGCCGGGTCGTCGCCCAGCGCGTCCGGGACCACTTTGCCCGGCATGTCGACGCTCCGGCGCTCGTCCCCGACATTCTGCACATCGAACGGCTGATCGACATCGCGTTCTGGACCAGCCTCCGCCGGGAAGAAGGGTACGTCCCGACGATTTCCCTCGCGCTCGTCGCTCCGGAATCGACGCCGCACCCGATGATGTTCGCGCGCCGCCTGCCGCTGTCCTCCCATGCCATGGCCAAAGTGGCTCCGGCTGTCGAGCGCGCGGGCATTCACCTCGGCGTGTCGCCGGAGGACGGCGTCCTCTCCGTGTGGGGGACGACGCGGACGCTGCCGCCGTATTGCATGGTCCTCGAAGTCGCGGCGCCGGGCCTGATTGTCGTCAAGCAGCACCGCGGCGGCGAGCATCTCAAGTTTGCCAACATCGCGGTGCTCGAGGCGGACCAGGTCAAGATCGTGGACGAAAACGCGTCGAGCCTGCCCGACTGCCCGTCGCTGCTGACCTCGCTGCTCGGCTTCGACACGCCGGCGACGTGGAGCGACTCGGTCAATATCCTGGTGCAGCTGGCGGTGTCGATGCGCGCCCACAAGCGGGGCGGGCTCCTGCTGGTCGTCCCGGCCGGTACCGACCGCTGGCGCGAATCGATCGTCGCGCCGATCCCGTACGCGCTCGATCCGTCGTTCACGCGCCTCGCCGAACTGCTGCAACAGGACGGCGAACAGCGCGATCAACACTGGGTGGACGCGCTCGATCGCAACGTCAACGCGATCGCCGGGTTGACCGCCGTCGACGGCGCGACCATCATCACCGACCGCTACGATCTGCTGGCGTTCGGCGCCAAGATCACGCGCCGCCGCGGCGCCAAGCCTGTGGAGCAGACAACGGTCACTGAACCGATCGAAGGCGGCACCGCCGACATCGTCCATCCCTCGTCCCTCGGCGGCACGCGGCATTTGTCGGCCGCCCAATTCGCCCACGACCAACAGGACTCGATCGCCCTCGTGGCGTCGCAGGACGGCCATTTCACCGTGTTCGGCTGGTCACCGTGCGAGGAGATGGTCCACGCGCACAGGGTCGAGGCGCTGCTGCTCTGACGGCTACCCGCGCAGCGCGGACCGGATCGACGCCCATGGCGTGGCGGGCGGGAACGTAGCAGGCGAAGGCCGCGACCAGCAACAGGATCGCCGGCACGCCGGCACGCGTGGGCGGATTCAGCGCCCGGATCCCGTACAACTGACTAGACGCTCAAGGCGCATAGGTGGTTGCCTGTGGGGACGAACGGCATGACCCCTCGTGCTGCCGCCCTTGGGGCGATCGACAGCCGTTGTAAGATTCCCGCGTGAATCTCCTCATGGCGGTCGTTCTGTTGATCACAACCTTCGTCCCTGACGCGCCGGTGGCACCGGACACCACCTGGCCGCAATTCCGCGGCCCCGCGGGGCGGGCGGTGTCGGCGATTGAGACGCTGCCGTCCACGTGGTCGACCACGATCAACATCGCGTGGAAGACGGACGTCCCGGGGCGAGGATGGTCCTCTCCGATCGTGTGGGGCGACCAGGTGATCGTCACGTCCGCGGTCGGGTCAGGCGCGTTCAAGCAGCCGTCACCCGGGATTTACGGCAACGACTACGTCGCGGAGTTGCAGCGGCAGGGCCTCAGCGAAGAGCAGATCATGGAGAAGCTGCGGCTGCGCGATCTCGAATCGCCGCAGGAAGCCGGCGAGCTGCAATTCATGGTCTACAGCCTGGACGTCAAGACCGGCAACGTGCGCTGGGAACGCACCGCGCACACGGGACCGCCGGTCGGCGGACGCCATCGCAAGAACACCTACGCGTCCGAGACGCCGGCCACCGACGGCGCGCGCATCTATGCGCTCTTCGGCAACATCGGACTCTTCTGCTACTCCATGGACGGAACGCTGCTGTGGACGCACAAGATCGCGCCGCAGCCGCGCTACCTCGACTTCGGTACCGCGGCCTCGCCGGTGGTGCATGAGGGCCGGGTCTATTTCCAGGACGACAACGAGGGCGATTCGTTTCTCGCCGCGCTCGACGCGAAAACCGGAGCCGTGATCTGGAAGACACCGCGCACGATCGGCGGGGGGCGGCCGCTGTCCGGATGGTCCTCGCCGTACGTGTGGACCAACACGAAGCGCACCGAGATCGTCACCATCGGCCGGCAGCTTGCCGTCAGCTACGATCTCGATGGCAAGGAACTCTGGCGGCTGAAGGGGTTGACCCAGGCCAACCCGACGCCGACGGCAGGCGACGGGATGCTCTACCTGGGGACGGGATCGCAGGGGGAATCGAACCGGCCGCTATTTGCGGTCAAGTCCGGCGCCGCGGGCGACATCTCGCTGAAGGCCGGGGAGACGTCGAACGAGTTCGTCGCCTGGTTCCAACCTCGCGCGGCCGCCTACACATCGTCGCCCCTGGTGTTCGCCGGCCGCGTCTACGCCGTCAACGACACGGGTATCCTTCAAGTGTTCGACGCCAGGACCGGACGCGAGATCTACAAGGCCCGGGTCGGTGGCGTCGGCAATACCTTCTCCGCATCGCCGTGGGCCTGCGGCGGCAAGGTCTACTTTCTCAGCGAGGAAGGGGACACGTTCGTAATAAAGCCCGGCGACGCCTACGAAGAAGTCTCGAGGAACAGTCTCGGCGAGCTGGCGTTGGCGAGCCCTGCGGTGACGCGCGACGGCCTGTTCATCCGGACGCAGAGCCGCTTATACCGGATCAAGTAACCGCGATTCGCGCACTCGAGGAGCAGACAGTGACATCAGATACATGGACCGCGGTCGACACCTACGTCACCGGCGAGTTGCTGCCGGCCGATCCGGCGCTCGACGGCGCCCAGGACGCCAGTCGCGCGGCGGGATTGCCGGCGATCAGCGTGTCCGCAGCGCAGGGCAAGTTCCTGCACCTGCTGGCGCGCATCCAGGGCGCGCGCAAGGTGCTCGAGATCGGTACGCTCGGTGGCTACAGCACGATCTGGCTGGCGCGCGCGCTGCCTCCGGACGGTCGGGTGATCACGCTCGAGTACGACCCACGCCACGCCGATGTCGCCCGTGCCAGCATCGCTCGCGCCGGTTTTGCGGACCGCGTCGACATTCGCGTGGGCCGCGCGATCGAGACGCTGCCGGCGCTCACCCCTGAAGCGCCGTTCGACCTCGTCTTCATCGACGCCGACAAGCCGAGCACGGCGGAGTATTTCAACTGGGCGCTGAAGCTGTCGCGCAAGGGAACCGTCATCGTCGTCGATAACGTCGTGCGCAACGGCGGCATAGTCGACGCGTCGCCCGATGCCGACGCGCAGGCGATGCGGGATTTCCTGGCGGTGCTTG
>JANPCT010000573.1:0-2163 GCA_031431095.1 Acidobacteriota bacterium
GCTCAAGCCGACCGCCATGCCGATTGTCACGCCCACGAGTGTCGGGACGAGCAGGGCGACCCATGGGTCCGCCAGCGCGCCGGCCACCTGTGCCATGTACAGCGCCGTGCGTGGAATGGGCAGCAGCAGCAGTCGCGTCACGCTGCCGCCGTCGCGGGTCGGCAGCACAATCGGACCGACGACCGCGAGCGCCACTCCGAGGAAGGTGAGGTACCTCAGCACCTCCATCGGCATCACCATCGAATCGGTGGCCGTGCCGAAACCGGCGGCGATGCCCAGGACGAACAGCCCGATGCTCGACGGAATGAACATCACCATCAACATGATCGGGCCGAGCTTGCCCGCCGCGATGGAGAAGCGCTCGATCATGTCGCGCGAGCCGGTGCGCTCCAGCGAGTTCACCAGCACACGCCACCGCATCCAGAAGAAGGCACGGAAGATCCGCCGCATCGTTACAGCCATTGCAGGTCGGCCGCCGGCCGCTCGCCTCCGACCAGCTGGATGAACAGCTCTTCGAGAGTTCCCTGGCCGTGCGCACCGGCGCGTACGTCTTCGATCCTTCCCTGTGCGACGATGCGGCCGTTCGCGATCACCCCGATATGCGTCGAGAGCCGCTCGACGATTTCCAGGATGTGCGACGTCAGGAACACGGTGCCGCCGCGTCCGACGAACGAGTGCAGCAGATCCTTGATCTGGCGCGAGGCCACCACGTCGATGCCTTCGAACGGCTCGTCGAGGAAGAGCAGGCGGGGGGCGGGCAGCAGCGCTGCCGCGAGCGCCAGCTTCTTGCGCATGCCGTGCGAAAAATCCGAGACCAGCGTGGTCGCCGCGGACGTCAGGTCCATCAGCGACAGGAGATCGGTCGAACGCGGCTTGAAGGTGTCGATCGGAATGCCGTGGACCTGCGCGACGAAACTGAGCGTCTCAGCCGCGGTCAGACGATCGAACAGCGCCAGATCCTCCGGGACGACGCCGACGCGCCGCTTGATCTCGACCGGATCGGCGACAGGGTCGAGACCGAGGATGCGAATCTCGCCGGCCGACGGCCGCAGCAGGCCGGTCAGGCACTTGATGGTCGTCGATTTGCCGGCGCCGTTGGGCCCGAGAAATCCGTAGAAGCTACCCGCCGGCACCTGCAGATCGATGCCGTCCACCGCGCGCTTCGATCCGAACACGCGCGCGAGCCCGCGAGTCTCGACTGCGAATTCCATCGTCAGGGATTGTATGTCAGCATGAACGGATGAACCGCCTGGCGCGCGAGCGCAGTCCGTACCTTCTGCAGCACGCCGCCAACCCGGTCGACTGGTATCCCTGGGGCGAGGAGGCGTTCGAACGGGCGCGGCGCGAGAACAAGCCCATCTTCTTGTCGATCGGCTACTCGACGTGCCATTGGTGCCACGTCATGGAGCACGAATCCTTCGAGAGCCCCGAGGTTGCCGGCGCCCTCAACGACGCCTTCGTGTCGATCAAGGTCGATCGCGAAGAGCGTCCGGACGTCGATCGCGTCTACATGACCTTCGTGCAATCGACGACCGGCTCCGGTGGCTGGCCGATGACGGTGTTCCTGACTCCAGAGCTGAAGCCGTTCTTCGGCGGCACCTACTTTCCGCCGCATTCGAAATGGGGGCGTCCCGGCTTCATGGATTTGATCGGCGAGATCGGCCGGGTCTGGCAACACGACCGGGCGCGGGTGGATTTCGCCGCCGCGGAGCTGTTCGACCGGCTGAAATCGGTGGCCGGCGCCGACGGCCGCTCGCAGGCCGAATCGAGCCTCGCCGGCCCCGACGCTCTCGCTGAGGCTGTCGAGCAATACCAGATCGCATTCGATCGCCGCAACGGCGGCTTCGGCGAGTCGCCCAAATTCCCACGGCCATCCGAGTTGCTGTTCCTGCTGCGCGAACACGCGCGCACCGGCGCGGAGCCGCCGCTGCTCATGGTCGCCGAAACCCTCCGCGCCATGGCTCTCGGGGGAATGCGCGATCACATCGGCGGCGGTTTTCACCGCTACTCTGTTGACGCCGAATGGCGGGTGCCACACTTCGAAAAGATGCTCTACGACCAGGCGCAACTCGTGCTCGCGTACCTGGAAGGGGCACAAGCCACGCACAGCGAGTTCTTCGCCGCGGTCGCCGAAGACACCCTGGCGTACGTCGCGCGCGATCT
>JANPCT010000574.1:0-3776 GCA_031431095.1 Acidobacteriota bacterium
GGGAAGACTTCCGGGCGCGGCTGGGCGCGCAGGGGCCGCGATGGACGGCCATGGGGATCAACTTCTACCGCGCGCCGGAGATTCCGTGGAAGTAGTTCTCATCTCGACCTACGACCTCGGACATCAGCCATTTGGCCTGGCCTCACCCGCGGCGTTTCTCCGTCGCGCAGGACACGAGGTCCACTGCGTTGACTTGACGCGATCGACACTGCCGGTCCCGCAGGTGAATAGCGCGGCCCTCCTCGCGTTGTACCTGCCGATGCACACTGCGACGCGGCTTGCGCTGCCGGTGCTCGATCGCGTCCGGGCGGCGAATCCCGCTGCGCACCTCTGCGCCTATGGGTTATACGCGCCGCTCAACGCGGACATCCTGCGCGCGCACGGAGTGCAGACGATCCTCGGGCCCGAGTTCGAGGGGGAGCTCGCAGCGCTCGCCTCCGCGCTCGCTGACGGACGCAGCGCCGACGCCACTGCCGGACCCTTCGGCGGTCGCTCCCGCACCTTCGCGCTGGCGCGAGTGCCGTTCCTGACGCCGGACCGCAGCGACCTCCCGCCCCTGGCGAAGTACGCGTCGCTGCAGATTGGCGACGAGCGCCGCGTCGCCGGTTACACCGAAGCCACACGCGGCTGCAAGCACCGCTGCCGCCACTGTCCGATCGTCCCGGTATACGACGGCCGCTTTCGCGCCGTGCCGCTCGCGGTCGTCATGGCCGACATCCACGCGCAGGTGGCGGCCGGCGCGCGGCACATCACCTTCGGCGATCCCGACTTCTTCAACGGTCCGGCGCATGCACTCGCCATCGTGGACGCGATGGCGCGCGACTGCCCCGGTGTGACCTACGACGTGACCATCAAGGTGGAGCACCTGCGGCAGCAGGCGGCGGCGCTGCCGCGGCTGCGCGATACGGGCTGCCTCTTCGTCACCTCCGCGGTGGAGTCGTTCGACGATGCCGTACTGGACAAGCTCGAGAAGGGACACAGCCACGCGGATTTCGTGGCGGTCGTGCGCCACTGCGACGCCATCGGCCTCACGCTGTCGCCGACGTTCGTGGCGTTCACGCCGTGGACGACGATGGAGAGTTACTGCCGGATGCTGCAGGAGATCGAGCGGCTGGGCCTCGTGCCGTCGGTGTCGCCAATCCAGTATGCGATCCGTCTGCTCATCCCTCAAGGCTCCCGGATGCTGGAGTTGCCCGATATCCGCGCCGTCTCCGGGCCGTTCAGCCCGACGTCGTTGACGCACGCGTGGCGCCATCCCGACCCGCGCGTCGATGCGCTGCAGCGCGATCTCGAGCGTCTCGTCGGCTCTCGTCTGAACGCGCCGCGCGACGCACTGTTCGCGCGCGTGTGGGATATCGCGCATGCCGCGGCTGGGGGCGTCGCACCGGCGCGGGCACCGCTGCTCTCGCGCGCAGCCATCCCATATCTCGACGAGCCCTGGTACTGTTGAGCGGAGCCCACCACAGAGCAGGTGGCTCTGATATGACCCCTCTCTGCATTCAGCAATCTGCAATGCACCGCGTCCTCCTCCTCTCGCATACGACCGGCTATCAGTTGCGTGCCTTCAACGCCGCGGCGGAGGCGCTCGGGATGGAGCTCGTGTTTGCAACGGATCGCTGCCACAGGCTCGACGATCCGTGGCAGGACCGGGCGATCCCTGTCCGCTTTCATGAGCCCGACGCGTCCGTGGCGGCGATCGCGCGCCGCGCCCGCGACTACCCCGTGCACGGGGTGATTGCCGTCGGCGATCGCCCGGTCGTCCTCGCCGCGCGAGCCGCGGAGGCCCTCGGATTGCCGTGGCATTCGGTCGCGGGAGCACGGGCGGCCACCGACAAGCGCCGGTCGCGGACGACGCTGATGCGGGCGGGGTTGCCGAGCCCGCGTTTCACGGTTGTCCCGGCGCACCGGATGGCGGGATCCGCCGCCGCGGCGATGGGCGAGTATCCCTGCGTCCTCAAGCCGCTCGGGATGTCGGGGAGCCGCGGGGTGATTCGCGCCAACACCGCCGACGAGTTCTCGGTGGCGTTCGATCGGATTTGCGCGCTGCTCGCGCGCCCGCAGGTGCGCGCGGCCCGCGCCGGTCTCGAGGATCAGATCCTGGTGGAACAGTACATCGACGGCGCCGAGTTCGCGCTCGAGGGCGTGCTGACGCACGGCAGGCTCGAGGTGTTCGCCATCTTCGACAAACCGGATCCCCTCGAGGGACCATTCTTCGAGGAGACGATTTACGTGACGCCGTCCCGGCTGCCGGCGGCACTGCAATCCGGCTTGGCCAGCCACGTGCACCACGCTGCGGACGCGCTTGGGTTGTCGCACGGTTCCGTGCACGCCGAGTGCCGCGTCACCGCGGCGGGTACGATTTACGTCCTCGAAGTCGCGGCGCGCCCAATCGGCGGTCTCTGCTCGAAGGTGCTCAGCTTCACCCGCGGTCCCGGTGCCGCAGCGACACCGGATCTGCCCCGCGATCTGAGCCGACCGCTGGAAGAGGTGTTGTTACAACATGCGGTGGGACGATCGATCGGAGACTACACGCTCGATTCGCACGCGGCAGCGGTGATGATGATCCCCATTCCGGAACGGGGGATATACAAGGGCGCTTCGGGCGAGGCCGGCGCCCGGTCGGTGCCCGGCGTGACCGACCTCGTGATCACGGCGAAGGTGGGTCAGCTCCTCGAGACGCTCCCCGAGGCAGGCAGTTACCTCGGGTTCATTTTTGCGGAAGCAGAGGAGCCAGAAGCCGCGGCAGCCGCCGTGCGAGATGCGCACCGGCGCCTCGCGTTCAGCGTTTCGCGGGAGCTCGAGGTGCGGGGGGTCTGACGGCTACTCTTTGCCCTGCGCGGGCGCGACATAACCGGGGGGCAGAGCGGCCCCTTCGCCGAAGAAGAAGTCCTCCATGTGCTTGGCGACCAGCTGCTGCGCCTCTTTCTGCCACGGCATCAGGCGGTATTCGTTGAGGATCATCTTCATCCGCTCTTCCCAGAGCTTCCAGCCCTCAGCCGAAATGTCGTCGAAGATCCGCTGCCCGAGCTCTCCGGGCCAGGGCGGGGTCTCCATACCGGGCAGTTCGCGCTGAAGCTTCTTGCAGAACACCATGCGGGGGGCCATGTCCCCATGCTAACGCAAAAGCCGGTGGAGGCACCTCATGTATTGGTAACGGAAGAACTGTGTAGCGATTTCCTCCAACCCGGCCATAGCGTATGACTTGGCGTTTAGGCTATCCTGTTTTTGCAGGCACTTCCGAGTGGACACGGAAGTCGGCCGGCCGGTCGGGGTGGCACAGCGTTTGAACCTAAACCCGGCGGTAGAACCGTATGATGGATCAGCAAGGTCAGACCCCGGAGCCCGTGAACGACCCCGAGGTGCCTGCGATCCCTCCCACCGAGCCACAGCCTGCCCCTGTGCAGGACCCGCCGGCCGAACCCGATACCGTACCCATGGTGGTGCGTGCCGGGCTGCCGGGGGCCCAAGCGGGGGTCACCGACATGACTGATGTTGCAAAGGACCGCACGATGAATAACGGAGAGCGCAAGGAACGTCGCGGGTTCGCCTCGATGTCCCCGGAAAAGCAGCGGGAAATCGCCAGCAAGGGCGGACGTGCCGCACATCAGAAGGGCACCGCTCACGAGTGGACCTCGGACGAGGCCCGGAATGCAGGCCGCAAGGGTGGCCAGATCAGCCGCGGCGGGCGCGGCCGGCTCGCGGAGCCGACCGACCTCCCGACCGGGACGTCGACCGACGCGATCGCCGAGTAGGCACGCGCGCAGTTGGGCCGGGCC
>JANPCT010000575.1:0-1774 GCA_031431095.1 Acidobacteriota bacterium
AAGCGGATCGCCGAGGCCAATGAAAACGCCAAGGCCGCGGGGGTCGCCGGCAAGGTGAGGTTCCTCACCGAGGATCTGTTCGAGAGCGACATCAGCAGCGCGACGGTCGTCACGCTGTATCTCCTGCCCTCGCTCAATCAGAAGCTGATGCCCAAGCTGCAGAAGGAGCTGAAACCGGGCACACGCGTGATTTCCCATGCGTTCGACATGGGCAGTGAGTGGCCGCCCGACGAGCGCGGGGAGGCCGCGGGGAAAAGCTACTTCCTGTGGGTGATCAAGTAGGCGACGGAGGACGCGGCGATCAGGAGGTCCGGACGCCGGGTTCCCCGGCGTGCAGCGTCCGTTCGCCGTCCCAGTTGGTGTGCGGCGCCTGGTTCTCCACCAGCCAGCCGTAGACCAGCTCGCCGTAGGTGCGCCAGCGCATGTTCTTCCGGGCGTAGAACGGCAGCAGCGCGCGCTGCACCTGAGGCAGCCAGTACAGCGGCACCCCAGGGAAATAGTGATGTTCGAGGTGGTAGTTCGAGTTGAGGTACACGTAGTCCCAGAACCAGTGCCCGCGCATCAGCGTGCCCCACTTCGCGGGGTCCGTCGGATCGATGTCGTAGTGCTGGCCCAGGCGGTTCAGCGTGAACGCAATCGGAAAGATGAAGAACACCGGGATGATGCTGGCCCGCGCGGCCGCATAGAAGCCGAAACCAAGCCAGATGAGCGCGATCGCCGCGAGATGGAACAGCAGCGACAGTTTCCGTTCCACGCCAATCGCCCGCTGCAGCGGCTCGGGATAGGTGGAGGACTCGCGGCGGGCGGCGCGGAAATAAATCGGGAACAGCGCCGGCGTGCAATACAGCAGCTTGTACCAGCGCGCGTTCACCTTCGGAGAAAGGTGATGACGTTTGGGATCGTCCTCGTCTGAGCCGAGCTCCGCATGATGATCCAGGTGCCAGCGGGTGAACTGGCTCGCCGAGATGCCGCTCGGGATTGCATACAGGAATCCCAACAGCCGCTCGAGCCGCGGGCGCCGGCGCTCGAAAATCGTGTGGTGCACGACCTCGTGCAGCAGGATCGTGAAGTTGAACACGGTGAATCCCTGAACGACGGCAAGCGGGATCCACGCGAGCGGATTGTCGAAGCGGATGAGCGCCCACGTGGCCAGCGCCAGGATGGCGAACTGGCGCGTCGCGATCGCGAGGTGGCGCCACGGCTGCTTCCGGTGAAACTCGCGCATCTGCTCGCGCGAGATCGCCGCTCCAAGCTCGGCCCGGAGAGCTCCCGCGTGCTGCGAGTAGAAGTGCCCTTTCACTGAACCTTGATTGTCTCATGGCTCAGGAATCCCGGCTCGCGGCCGGGAGGCTTTGGGCCCGTCCCGACTCGGCCTGCTGAGCCATACGCCGGCCTGCGCCCTGAGCCGTCATTGCGGGATTTGCAGCCGCGCCTGGCCCCAGCGGGTCAGGGCCACGCCTGCAAGCACGGCCGCGGCGCCAACGATTTTCGACACTCCGATCGGCTCGTGCAGCCAGACGTACGCTGTCACCATGGCGACGATCGGCAGCAGGTTGGAGTACACAGACGTCCTGGCGCTGCCGATCTCCCGCACCGCGGCATACCAGATCGTGTACGACACGCAGATCGCGAACACCGCCGAGTACACCAGCTTCACCCACGTGAACGGGCTGACCGTATCCCACGGAATGCGCGCCAGCTGCGGCGCCGCCACCGGCACATAGAGCATCGTCCCGAACAGCATCGACAGCGCCGTGACGCCGACTGGCGAATG
>JANPCT010000576.1:0-4268 GCA_031431095.1 Acidobacteriota bacterium
CGCTCGCCGACCATCGCGCCTCCCTGCAGATGGATCCCGCGGAGGTCGAGGAACTGGTCGAACGCGCCGAGCGGCTCGCCGGTCTCGCCGACGATCTCGTCGAGGAGATGGACTTCGGCTTCCTCTTCGCTCGCGAACGCGGGCTCTTCTCGATTGGTTACAACTTCATGGAAGGGCGGCTGGACCCGTCGTTCTATGACGCGCTGGCGTCCGAAGCGCGTCTGACGAGCTTCGTCGCCATCGCCACCGGCCAGGTGTCCCCGGAGCACTGGTTCAAACTCGGACGGTCGCTGACGCCGGCCGGCAACGAACGCGCGCTGCTGTCGTGGAGCGCCTCGATGTTCGAGTACTTCATGCCGCTGCTGGTCATGCGCGCCTACCCCGGCACCTTGCTGGACGAGACCTACCGTGCCGTCCTCGCACGCCAGATTCAGTACGCCGCCACGCGAAAGGTGCCGTGGGGAATTTCGGAGTCCGCGTACTACGCGCAGGATCTGGATCGGAACTATCAGTACCGCGCCTTCGGCGTGCCTGGTCTGGGACTCAAGCGCGGGCTGGCCGAGGACCTGGTGATCGCGCCATACGCCAGCATGCTGGCTGCCCCGCTTGCCGCCGGAGACGTCCTGCGAAATCTGGATGAACTACGGCAACTCGGCATGTCGGGCCGCTACGGTTTCTACGAATCGATCGATTTCACGCCCGCCCGCGTGCCCGACAAGGAAGGTCGCGGGGTGGTGCTCCGGACCTTCATGGCGCACCACCAGGGCATGTCGCTGGTGGCGCTCGATAACGCGCTCCATGACTTCCCCATGCAGCGGCGCTTCCACGATGACCCGCGCGTGCAATCGGCCGATCTGCTCCTGCAGGAGCGGATACCGCACCAGGTGCCGATGAAGAATCCGCCGATCGAGCTGGCCGAACATGTGCCGTCCGCGCGGAACGCCGCCGGCCCGGGAGCCCGCGTCTACGCTACGCCGCACACGTTGACTCCGAGATGCCACATGATCTCGAACGGCTCGTACGTCGTCATGCTGACCAATGCGGGCGGCGGCTACAGCCAGCGCCAGCAGACCGCGCTGACGCGCTGGCGCGAAGACATCACCACCGACGGTTGGGGCAGCTTCTGTTACGTCCGCGACCTCGAGTCCAATCTCGTCTGGTCCACCGCGTACCTGCCGACGGCGCGTGAGCCGGATGAGTACGAGTGCACGTTCGCTCCGGACCGCGCCGTGTTTCGCCGCGTTGACGCCAACATCGAAACGCGCACCGAGGTCGTGGTGTCGCCGGAAGACGATGCGGAGCTGCGGCGGGTCTCTCTCACCAATCTCGGCACTACGCCCAGGCGGCTCGACCTGACCAGCTACGCGGAGGTCGTACTCGCGTCTGGTGACGCCGACCTGTCACACCCCGCTTTCAGTAATCTGTTCGTCGAGACCCGCAGCGTCGCCGGCCGCGATGCGCTGATCGCCGAGCGGCGTCCACGCTCGGGCACCGATCGCCGGTTCCTGGTCCACGTCCTGAGTGGACGAGGCCCCGGGGCGCCTGATGCGCAGTTCGAAACCGACCGCGCGAAGTTCATCGGCCGCGGCGGCACGCTCGAGCGTCCACAGGCGATGAGAGAACGCGTGCTGTCGAACACCACCGGAGCGGTGCTCGATCCGATCGTCAGCCTGCGCCGCACGGTGCGGCTGCCGCCCGGCGCGACCGCCCGGCTCACCTTCACGACGGGGTATGCAGACAGTGAAGCGGCGGCGCTTGCGTTGCTGGACAAGTACGCCGACCGCCGTGCCATCGCCCGCGCGATCGCGCTGGCGGCTGCTCACGTTCCGATCGAGCTGCGGCATCTCGGTCTGACGATAGAGGAGACGTTCGCCTTCCAACGTCTCGGTGGGCGGCTGCTCATCGGCGATCCGCGGCTGCGCGATCTCGACGCCGTCGCGCGCAATCGCTGCGGACAACGCGACCTCTGGAAGTTCGGCATCTCCGGCGATCTGCCGATCCTGCTGGCGCGGGTCACCGATGACGACGGCGTGGCGCTCGTCGCCGACCTGTTGAAGGCGCACGAGTACCTGCGCCGCAAGGGGCTCGTTTTCGATCTGATCATTCTCAACCAGCACGCGGTGACGTACCTGCAGAACCTCCACGAGACGCTGGAAAAGATGATCGAGAGCAGTCCCGAGCAGGGGGTGAGGGACAGGCCGGGGGGCGTGTTCCTGCGCCGCGCCGATCTGATTTCGGCCGACGACCAGGTGCTTCTGCGCGCGTCCGCTCGCGTCGTCATGGACGCTGCCGACGGGGGGCTGCGCAACCAGTTGGCCCGGCCGCGCGTGCCGTTCGTTCCGGGTCCCAGCCGTACCAGCGTCGAGGACCCGGAGGTCCTCCAGACGACGAAGTCCGTCGCGCCAGCGGGAACCGGCGCCGATCTCGAGTTCTTCAACGGGTCTGGCGGATTCGCCGCGGACGGCCGCGAGTACGTCGTGCGAACCGGTGGTTCGATGCCGCCGGTTCCGTGGACGAACGTCGTCGCGCACGAGAGCTTCGGGTTCGCCTGCACCGAGTCCGGCGCCGGTTACACCTGGTCGGAGAACAGCCACGACAACCGATTGACGCCGTGGCGCAACGATCCCGTTGGCGATCCCCCTGGCGAGGCCGTGTTCATCCGTGATGAGGAGAGCGGCGCGTTCTGGTCGGCAACGCCGTTGCCGGCCGGGGGGAACCAACCGTACCAGACCAGGCATGGGCAGGGCTACAGCGTCTACGAGCACACCCGCGATGCCGTCGCGTCAGAGTTGACGCTCTTTGTGCCGCGCGCCGATCCCGTCAAGGTGTTTCGTCTGGCGCTCAGGAACACCGGGGCCTCGCGGCGGCGGCTCTCGGTCACGCTCTATGTCGAATGGGTGCTGGGAGAGAACCGATCTCGCAATGCCATCCATGTCGTCACCGCAACCGATCCGGCGACGGGCGCGATCGTCGCGACCAACCGGTTCCGCCAGGAGTTCGCCGGCCGCGCGGCTTTTCTTGATCTCTCGTGCGGATCGCCGGGTGCGCGAAGCGTCACGGGCGATCGCACCGAGTTCATCGGCCGCAACGCGTCGCTGCGGCGGCCGGCGGCGATGGGACGCGCCGACCTCTCCAACCGCGTCGGTGCGGCGCACGATCCCTGCGGGGCGATCCGCGTCGAGCTCGATCTCGGTCCGTCAGAGGAGCGCGTCGTCATCGGCCTGATCGGTGATGTCGCCGATGCCTCGGAAGTGCGCCCTCTCGTCGAGCGCTTCAGGCAACCCGAAGCCGTTGACGCGGCGCTGAAGGGCGCGCGGGATTTCTGGGACGGCCTGCTCGGCACGGTGAGCGTCCGCACACCCGATCGCGGGATGGATCTGATCGTCAATCGCTGGCTTCTCTACCAGACGGTCGCGTGCCGCATCTGGGGGCGGTCCGCGTTCTACCAGTCGAGTGGTGCGTTCGGCTTCCGCGACCAGCTCCAGGATACGCTGGCCGCGCTCGCCGCCTCGCCGGCCATCGTGCGCGATCATCTGCTCCACGCGGCGTCGCGGCAGTTCGCCGAAGGGGACGTTCAGCATTGGTGGCACGAGCCCGGCGGCCAGGGCGTGCGGACGCGGTTTTCCGACGACCGCCTGTGGCTGCCATACGCGGCGCTGAAATACGTCGCCGCTACGGGTGACGATGCGGTCCTCGATGCGCAGGCGCCATTCCTTGCGGGACGCGTCCTTGAATCGGGTGAGCACGAAGCGTACGAGTTGCCGGCCGTTGCGCGGGAGACTGCGTCGCTCTACGAGCACTGCCTGCGCGCCATCGAGATCAGCCTGGCAACCGGGGCGCACGGCCTGCCGTTGATGGGGACCGGCGACTGGAACGACGGCATGAGCCTGGTCGGCGCGGAAGGCAAGGGGGAAAGCGTCTGGCTCGGATGGTTCCTCGTTTCCATCCTGCGGCCGTTCGCCGATCTCGTCGAGTCCCGCGGCGATGCCGCGCGCGCCGCTCGCTATCGCGCGTCAGCGGCGGCGCTTTCCAAGGCGATCGAGAACGCCTGGGATGGCGACTGGTATCGGCGCGCGTATTTTGACGATGGCACGCCGCTCGGTTCGAAGGGGAACGCCGAGTGCCAGATCGACGCGATCGCGCAGTCGTGGTCCGTCATCTCCGGCGCCGGCGATCCCGAACGGGCGCGGCAGGCGATGGCGTCCGTCGAGGAGCGGCTCGTGCGCGAAAGGGATGGCGTGGTGCTGCTGCTGACGCCGCCGTTCGAC
>JANPCT010000577.1:0-4276 GCA_031431095.1 Acidobacteriota bacterium
CGACAACCCGCCCGTCGACGAGCTCGGCCGAGAACGCCGTCCCCACCGCCCCCCGCGGGCTGATCGGCAGCTTGATCTTCGATTCAATCACCCGCTTCAGGAACCGCGCGCCGTAGGCGAGGCTGTGGCCGTCGGTGACGAGCTGCTCCAGCGCCGCCGCACTGACCGTCAGAGTGCGGCCGCTGCGTGACAACGTCTGCTCGATCTTCTCGATCTGCTGGAGCGCGATCAGCCGGACCTCGTCCTTCGTCAGCGGCGCGAAGATCACCACCTCGTCGATGCGGTTGCGGAACTCCGGCGAGAACCGGCGCTCCAGTTCGCGCATCACGTCACCCTCCACCTGCTCGACACCGACCTTCTTCGAATAGAAGCCGAAGGGGCTCGTCAGCTTGCGGAAGTGCTCGCAGCCGATGTTCGAGGTCATGATGACGATGGCGTCGCTCAAATAGACGCGCTTGCCGCGGCCGTCCGTCACCCAGCCTTCGTCGAAAGCCTGCAGGAACAGGTTCAGCATGTGCGGGCTGGCCTTCTCCACCTCGTCGAGCAGGACGACGGAGTAGGGATTGTCTTTCAGCTGGTTCGTCAGCACGCCGCCGCGCTCGGAACCGACGATACCGCGGGGCATGCCGATCAGCTTGTCGACGCCGACGCCGCCGTCCTGGTACTCCGACATGTCCACGCGGATCATCTTCTTCTCGTCGCCGAAGAGGAACTGCGCCACCGACTTCGCCAGCTCCGTCTTGCCGACGCCGGTCGGGCCGAGGAAGAGCAGGACTCCGTCGGGACGGTCGAAGCCATCCTTCAGCGGGCCCTTGTTCAACACCAGGCGCCGCGCCACGGCGTCGATCGCCTTGCGCTGCCCGACGACGCGCGATGCGAGCGTTTCCTCGACGTCACGGAACCGGCTGGTGACGTCGCGGAAGACCATGTCTTCAGGAATGCGGGCGAGCTGTGAGATGACTTGTACGACGTCCTGGCCGTCCACCTCCCAGCGCCGTTCGATCTCAGCCTTGACGCTCGCCGTGTCGAGCCAGCCGATGACCTTGTCGGGCAGCTGGAGATGGCGCATGTACCGGGGGGACATCTCGAGTGCGGTCTCGATCGCCTCATCCTTGATCCGCACCGAATAGTTGCGTTCGAGCCGCGGGCGCAGATTGTAGAGGATCGTCCGGGTCTGATCGATGGTCGGCTCGTCGACCTGCACGATGCGGAAGCGACGCGCCAGCGCCTCGTCTTCCTGCATGAACTCCTTGTACTCGCTCAAGGTCGTCGCGCCGATGATTCGGACTTCGCCGCGGGCAAGAACCGACTTGAACACGTTGGCGGCATCGGACGGCGCGCCGAGCGCCGAGCCGGCGCCAATCATCGTGTGGACTTCGTCGATGAACAGGATCAGGTTCGGACGCTCCTTGATCTCGCGGATCACGTTCTGGATGCGATCCTCGAACATACCGCGCAGCATCGTCCCCGCGACCATCGTGTTCATCTGCAGGTTGACGATCTGGCAGTCACGCAGGCGGACCGGCACCGTTTCGGGTGCGAACTCGATACGGCGCGCCAGTCCCTCCGCGATCGCCGTCTTGCCGACCCCAGGCTCGCCGAGAAGCAGCACGGAGTTGGCGCGCTCGCGATGGCAGAGGATCTCGAGGACACGATCCATTTCGGCGTCACGGCCGAACACCGGCGGAATCTTGTCCTGACGGGCGAGCTGGTTGACGTTGGTCGCGAAATGTTTCAGAAAGGGAGGCAGCTCGAAGCGCTTCTTCATGCGCTCTTCCTGGAGTTCGTTGTCGCGCATCCGCGTCGCCAGCCGGGTGACGAGCGCGTCGGGCTCGATACCGTGGCGACGAATGATCGAGACGGGTATCCCCTGCGTCTCTTCGAAGATCGCGGAGAACAGGTCGGTGCCCTCGATGGTGTGCCGGCCGCAGCGGCTGGCGTGCAGCAACGCCAGCTTGAACAACAGCTTGGTGGAGGGAGCGACGCGCAGCTCGCGCCCCGGCACGCTCGGCAGAAGTCGCAGGTGCTCCTCGAGCGCTTGCAGGATCTCTCGAGGATTGAGCTTGAGGTCGCCCATGACCTGCCCGAACATGTCCCACTCGGTCTGCGCGAAGGCCAGACAGACATGTTCGTTGGTCAGCAGCGCATGTTCGCGCCGGCGGGCTTCGTCCAGGGCTCGATCGACCACACGTTCGGCTGAATCGGCCAGCTTGTTCTGCGGGATGTCGAAGTCTTCCAAGGCGCCCTCCACACGAATGTCTGCCGTCGAGACAGCAATTCGCGGGCCGATCGTGACGGCCGCGGATGAGCCGGAGCTAAGTCTTTCGGAACCAACGAGAAAGGTGACGATCAGGGCTGCGTCGCGTTGCCGCGAACGACGCCGCAGGGCTGGAGACCCGCCCTGCGCGTTCACCAAGAGTGGACGGGCTCTTCCTATCGGGTGCCGCCAAGGAGGGCGCGAATGCGATCCTCGGTCGGCGGATGGCTGCTGAACAGCGACATCAACCCGCCGCCGCTGAACGGCTTGACGATGAACATGTGGGCCGTGGCGGGGTTGGCGTCGAGCGGCACGCGCTTCGCCACCGCGTCGATCTTGCGGAGCGCATCGGCCAGTCCGTACGGGTTGCCGGCGATCTGCGCGCCGCCGGCATCAGCGGAGAACTCGCGGGATCTCGAGATCGCCATCTGGATCAGGCCGGCGGCGAGTGGCGCCAGGATGATCATCGCCAGCAGTGCGATCGGGTTGCTGCCGCGATCGCGGTCGTCGCCGCGGCCGCCGTAGCCGCCGAACATCGCCGCGAACTGCGCGGTGCGAGCCGCCATCATGATGGCGGCCGCGATGGTGGCGGCGACCGAACTGATCAGGATGTCCCGATGCTTCACATGCGCCAGCTCGTGCGCGATGACTCCTTCGAGCTCGGTGTCGCTCAGGATCTGGAGAATGCCCTCGGTTGCGGCAACCGCGGCATGCTGAGGATTCCTGCCCGTTGCGAACGCGTTCGGTGACGCGTCCGGGATGATGTAGACCTTGGGCATGGGCAGGCCGGCCTGCCGCGCAAGGCGCTCGACGAGGCCGTAGAGGCGATGCCCGGCGCCGACCTCGGTCGCCTTGTACATGCGGAGGACAATCTTGTCCGAGAACCAGTACGAGCCCATGTTCATCAGCGCGGCAAAGATGAACGCAATCAGGAGCCCGTTGGCGCCACCGAAGAACTCTCCGATAACCAGCAACAGCCCGCTGAGCAGGCCGAGAAGCATCGCCGTTTTCAAGCCGTTAGGCATAGTTGGATCTTACCCGTTTCTTCCGCCCAAAAGGGGCGGCGCCGGTAGCACGGCATCGTGCCATTCCAGGGACGGCACCTGACTGCTGCGTCGCTCTTCACCGCTGCGCTGCGAGCGTATTCACGCCGGCGAACGGAACGTGTCGAGCAGCCCCGCGAGCAGCGCCACGCGCCAGGGCAGCGCGGAGATGACGACGTGTTCGTGCGCGGCGTGGGCGCCATCGCCGATCGGCCCGAGACCGTCGAGCGTCGGCACGCCGGCCGCCGCGGTGAAGTTGCCATCCGATCCTCCGCCCGCCGATCCTTCCTTCAAGTCGCGCCCGAGGGAGGAGGCCACAAGGGACGCGCGCGCGAAAAGCTCGGCGATCGCGGCGGTGCGTTCCATCGGAGGCCGCTCGAACCCGCCTTTGATCGTGAGACGCGTGCCCTGACGGCCTGGATGCAGCGCGCGCAGCGCGACCTCGACCGCCTCGGCCGCCTGGCGCGTCGGCGCCCGCACGTCTATGGTCGCGCTCGCCCCTTCCGCGACGACATTGGCGCGGCTGCCTCCGGATATGACGCCGACGTTGACGGTGATCCCGCGCGGCACATCCTGCAGTTTCTCGATGGTCAGAATCTGTGCGGCAAGCTCGTGAATGGCGCTCGCCCCCTTGCCCGGATCCAGACCGGCATGGGCCGCGAGACCGCGAACGATCAGCTCGAACTCGCCGCAGCCTTTGCGGGCGGTTTTCAGCGCGCCACCCGGCAGTGCCGGCTCGAGTACGAGCACCGCCGCTGACTGCTTCGCCTCGGTCTCGACGATGCCGCGAGAGGTGACGCTGCCGACTTCTTCGTCGGCCGTCCACACCATCGTCACTGCCGGTGACCCGCGGGTGGCGCGCAGCGCCGCGACGGCCGCGATCGCGATCGCGATGCCCGCCTTCATGTCGAAGACACCGGGGCCGTGAAGACGATCGCCATCACGGCGCAACGGCATGCGCTCCAGCGTGCCGAGC
>JANPCT010000578.1:0-7115 GCA_031431095.1 Acidobacteriota bacterium
GCCCGCCTTCAAGCCGGCGAGCGCGAGGTCGAGCGCCTGCGGCTGCCCGGAGATCACCGTGTGGTCGGGTCCATTGAGCGCGGCAATCGACAGGGCACCGCCGAAGCGATCGATCGCCTCGCGCGCGGCCGCTTCGCCGGCGAACACGGCCGCCATCGCCCCCGGCGGTTGCGCCTGCATCAGCCGTGCTCGCGCGGCGATCAACTTCAGGCCTGCTTCGAGCGAGAACACCCCGGCGACGCAGGCGGCGACGTACTCGCCGACGCTGTGCCCGAGCACCGCCGCCGGCCGCACGCCCCACGACTGCCACATCTGCGCGAGCGCGTATTCGATTGCGAACAGCGCCGGCTGCGTGTACGCGGTCTCGTTGATCAGCGCCGCAGCGTCCGCCGCGTCCGGATACATGACCGACAACAGCGGCACGTCCAGCGCATCGCGCAGAATTTCGTCGCACTCGATCAGCGTCCGCCGGAACACCGGATGCGTCTCGAAGAGCTGACGCCCCATCCCGGCGTACTGCGCCCCCTGCCCGGTAAACAGAAACGCCACGTTGGGCTCGGTGCCCGGCGCTTCTCCCGTGCGCAGCCCGGCGTGGGTTCGTCCCGCGGTGGCGGCGGCAAGCGCCTCGCGTGCCTCGGCGGCCGTGCCGGCCACGATCGCGGCGCGATGGGCGAAGTGGGTACGCCCCGCGTTCGCGGTGAACGCGATGTCGGCAAGCCCGTCGCGAGTGCCCGCCAGGTGCGCGGCGTAGCGCACCCCGAGATCATGAAGCGCGCGATCGGTCTTTGCGCCGAGCGCCAGGAGATGGACGGGGCGATCGAGCGTGGCCCCGGCCTGCGATGCGATCGCCGGCGGCGCCGCCTTACGAATCGAGGTCGCCTCCGGCCCCTCTTCGACAATGATGTGTGCGTTCGTGCCGCTGAACCCGAATGAGCTGATCCCGGCGAGGCGGCGGCGCTCGCCGCGCGGCCAGCTCCGGTTCTCTGTGGCGATCTCCAGCGGCGCGCCGTCCAGCTCGATGTGCGGATTGAGCGTCGTGAAGTGGAGATGCTTCGGGATCTCCTCGTTCCGCAGGGCCATCACGACCTTGATCAGGCCGGCCACGCCGGCCGCCGCCTCCAGGTGCCCGATGTTCGTCTTCACCGATCCGACGACGAGCGGGCGATCCGCGGCGCGCCCGGGCATGAGCACCGAGCGGAGCGCCTCGATCTCGATCGGATCCCCGAGCGCCGTGCCGGTCCCGTGCGCCTCGAGGTACTGGATGTCGGCCGGCTCGACCCGGGCGCTCGCCAGCGCGTCCTTGATCACCGCCTGCTGCGACGGTCCGTTCGGCACCGTGAGGCCGCTACTGCGCCCGTCCTGATTCACCGCAGTCCCGCGGATCACGGCGAGCACGCGATCGCCATCCGCCACCGCGTCGCCGAGACGCTTCAGCACGACGATGCCGGCGCCTTCGGCGCGGGCATAGCCGTCGGCAGCCGCGTCGAACGTCTTGCAGCGACCGTCCGGCGCCAGCATGCGGGCGCGGCAGCCATTCACCCACGGCTCCGGCGTGAGCATCAGGTTGACCCCGCCGGCCAGCGCGAGATTGCACTCACGCTCGCGCAGGCTCTTGCTCGCCAGGTGAATCGCGACCAGCGAGGACGAGCACGCCGTGTCCACCGCCATCGCTGGCCCCTGCAGGCCGAGGCTGTAGGAGAGGCGGCCGGCCGCCACACTCAGCGACGTTCCCGTGCCGAAGTAGGCGTCGAGGGCCGCCGGGTTCGGCTGCTTCATGTGGAGCAGCGCGTAATCGTACGTGCCGATGCCGACGAAAACGCCGCCGCGCGTGCCGAGCAGGCGATGCGGCGGCAGGCCGGCATGCTCGAGCGCCTCCCACGCCACCTCGAGGAGCAGCCGCTGCTGCGGATCGAGGCTCAGGCTTTCGCGCGGCGAGATCCCGAAGAAGTGCGGATCGAATTCGTCCACCTTGCCGAGGAACCCGCCGTGCCGCGCGTACATCTTGCCGGGTGTCTCGGGTGTCGGGTCGTAGTAGGCGTCCACGTCCCAGCGGTCGGGCGGAATCTCGCCAATCGCGTCCACGCCGTCGTGCAGCAGCTGCCAGAACGCGTCGCTGTCGCCGGCATTTCCGGGGAACCGGCACCCGATGCCGACGATGGCGATGTCGTCCGGGGCCGCCGCGCCACCGGACGGCGCGGCCGTAGCCGGCACCGGCGCGGACGTCTCCGCCGTCTCGTCGCCAACCCCGAGCACGTCGTCCGCGATGTACGCGCCGAGCGCGGCGACGGTCGGCCGATCGAAGGTCAGCGTCGCAGGAAGCGGTTTGCCGGTGGTGCGCTGCAGCCGGTTGCGCAGCTCAAGCGCCATCAGCGAGTCCATGCCGACGTCGCGCAATCCCTGGTGCGGCTCGAGCGTGAAGCCCGTTTCGAGCGCCAGCACCTGCCGGACCTGCTCGCGCACGTGCGCCAGGATGGTTTCGCGGCGCCGATTGCGGGGCGCGCGCGCGAGCTCTTCGACCAGGCTGGAGCGCGACGCGGCGGCCGCCTGCGCCTGGCGCGGCGCGGGCGCCGCAGGCGCTGCGGCGACGAGATCGGCCAGCAGCGGAATTCCGCGCGGACGCTCGTCCGCGAACTTCCGCCAGTCGGCCGCCACGATCGCGACCTGCGCCGTGCGCGCCGTCAGCGTCCGCACGAACGCGCGCACGCCGTCGTCCGGCGCGATGAAGTGGACGCCGTGCCGCGCCCAGCGCTGCTGCTCGCGGGCGCTGAGCCCGGCCGCCATGCCGACTTCGTCCCACGGCCCCCAGTTGATGGCGAGGCCGGGGAGGCCCAGCGCCCGGCGATACCGTGCGAGCGCGTCGAGGAAGCCGTTCGCCGCGGCGTAGCTGCCCTGCGCCGGCGAGGGCAGGACGGAGGCGGCCGACGAGAAGAGGACGAAGAAGTCCAGTGCCAGCGCTTCGCTGTGCCGATGGAGGTTCCAGCCGCCCGCGACCTTCGGCGCGAGCACGCCGGCGAGGCGACCCGCGTCGAGCGCGGACAACAACCCGTCGTCGCGCACACCGGCGGCGTGCACGATGCCGGCAAGCGGTGGCATCCCGGACGCGATGGTTGCGAAGAGCCGTGCGACATCTTCGTCGCGCGAGACGTCGGCGGCGACCGGCAGAACCGACACGCCCCGCGCTTCCAGCGCCGCGACGGCATCCGCCTTGCCCACCGTAGCTTCAGCGGAGGTGGGGGCGATCGCCGTGAGGCCGCTGCGCCCCACGAGGACCAGGTGACGGGCGCCGGCGTCGGCAAGCGCCCCGGCGATCCGGAGACCGAGGCCGCCGAAGCCGCCGGTAATCAGGTACGTGGCGTCGGCGCGAACAGCGCTGGCACCCGCCTCCGGATCGCGCGCGATCACGACCTTGCCGATGTGACGCGCCTGCGCCATGTGCCGGAAGGCGGACGCCGCGTCCGACAACGGAAAGACGCGCATCGGCAACGGCTTCAGCACGCCGGCCGTGAAGCGCGCGGCCAGCTCCTGCAGCATGTCCTGGATCAGCGCGTCGTCCACGTCGGCCAGGAAGATGGTGAAATTGCAGACGTCCGGGCGGATCGCCGCGACCTGCGCGTCCGACCAGATGCCACGCTTGCCGATCTCACAGAAGCGGCCGCCCTGACGGAGGACGGAGATGCTCTTCGGAATGGCCTCGCCGGTAAGGGAATTGAGGACGACATCGACCCCTTCCCCGTTCGTGCGCGCGAGGATCTCGTCGGCGAACTCGACCGTCCGCGAGTTCATGACGTGCGCTACGCCACGCGAGCGCAGCAACGCGCGCTTCTCGTCGCTGCCGGCGGTTGCAAAGATCTCGGCACCGGCGGCCAGCGCGATCTGCACGGCGGCAAGGCCGACGCCGCCGGTCGCGGCGTGAATCAGGACGCGCTCGCCCTGCTTCAGGCGGGCCAGCCGGTTGAGCGCGTACTCCGCGGTCGTGAACGCCATCGGGATGGTTGCCGCGGCGCGGAGATCCATGCCGTCGGGCGCCGGCACTACCCACTGCGAGGGCGCGACCACGAACGACTGGAACCCGCCGTGCACGAGCGCCATGACGCTCTGGCCGCTCGAGACGTGCGACACGCCCTCGCCGACCGCCGCCACGATGCCCACGCACTCATTGCCCAGCGCGCCCGGATCGCCTGGATACATGCCGAGCGCGTTGAGGACGTCGCGGAAGTTCAGGCCCGAGGCGCGGACTTCGATCTCGACTTCACCGGGCCCCGGCGCGCGACGCGTCATCGGGACGAGGCGGAGATTGTCGAGGATGCCGCGCTCCGCGATGGTCAGCGCGACCGGTCCGGCGGCTCGCGGCGTGCCGAGCGCTTCGGCGGTCGCGCGCTCGAGCCTGGCGACGAACCGCCGGCCGCCGCGATACGCGATCTGATCCTCGGCGTCAGGCTTCGTGAGATCGCCCCAGAGCAGATCCAGTTCGGCGGCGTCCGCGGAATCGAGGTCGATGGCGACGCAGGGAACTTCCGTATGCTCGGCGCCAAGTGCGCTCACCAGCGACAGCAGCGGCTGGCCCGCGAGCGCGCGCGCGGTCCCGCCCGTCGCCCCGCGCGTCACGATGGTGATGCCGGCAACGTTTGCGAGGCGCGGCATCAGCGCCGCGAGATGACCCAGAATCCCCGCGACCTGCTGGATGCCGTCGGCGTGCGCGTCGAGACCCGCCCGATTGTCTTCGGACGCGAACAGCACGATCCGCGACGGGTACGCAGCGGCGCCGCGTGCGGCCCAGGCCTCGAGCGCAGCCCCAGCGCCGGACTCGGGCACGCACTGCGCGTCGCGGCCCTGCGCGCGAAGCCGGTCCGCGATCGCCGGCGCCGTCGCCGTCCCGTCATCGACGAGGAACCAATCGGCGGCGGCCGCGGGCGGTGTCGCGATCGCGGCCTCGCGCGGCTGCCACTGCAGTGTGTGGAACCACGCGGTGGTCGAACGCTGTGCGGATGCCCGGACGGCATCTGCCGTTGCGCGCTTGGCAGTCAACCCGGCGATCGACGCCAGGACCTCACCCGCCGCGTCGAACACGGTGATGTCGCCGGTGAAGGCCTCCGGCTGGTCCCCTTCCATCGGCCGCAGCCGGGCGTGCGCCCACACGGCAGTGCCGGCAGGCCGCAGGGCGGCGACACGGTCGATGCTCACGGGCAGGTAGAAGTGCCGGCCGGTGAACGCGGCCGCGCCGCCCGGCAGCGCGGCGAGCAGCACGTGGAAGCACGAGTCCAGAAGCGCCGGGTGCATGGTGTAGCCATCCGCGGCATGCCCGGCCGGCAGCTCGATCGAGGCCACCGCTTCCGCGTTGCCCTGCCACAGCTCGGTGATGCCCCGGAACGACGGACCGTATTCCAGCCCGCTGCGCGAGAACAGGTCGTAATGCTCGGCGGGCGAGGCGCTGGCGCCGCAGCGGACGCGAATCGCCTGCAGCGCATCCCCTGCCGCGGCCGCCGCGCCGTCGAGCTGCACGGTGGCGGTGGCGTGGAGGTGCCACTCGCCCGCGACAGCCGCGCGGCTGAACACCTGGAACACACCGTCACGATCGCCCCGCGGCGTGAAGACGGCGTGCACGCGGCGATCGCCCGCGTCGGGGAGCACGAGCGGCTCCGCGATGACGAGATCCTCGATCGTCGGAACGCGGCCGCCGACCGCATGCCCGGCGGCCAGGGCCATCTCGAGATACCCGGTGGCCGGAAACACCACGGCGCCGAACACGCGGTGCTCCGCCAGGTACGGCGGAGCCGCCGCGGACAGCGGCTGTTCGAAGACGACGTCGCGCAGCGGCGAGTCGTTGCGCACCCCGAGCAGCGGGTGCACGATGACACCCGGCAGCGATGGCGTGCGCGGCGCCGCGCTGCCATCGCTGGCGAGCCAGTAACGCTGCTTCCGGAACGGATGCCCCGGCACCGTCACCTTGCGGCGCGCGCGCCCGCCGTCAAGGGCGACCCAGTCCACGTCCGCGCCCGCCGCATACAGCCGGGCGACGGCGGACAGCATCTCCTCCGAGTCGTCGCGTCCCTTGCGCAGCGACGGGACCCACTCCACGCCGGGCGCATCCGCGAACCGGCGCGCGATGCCGAGGAGCGTCGGGGCGGGACCGATTTCCAGAAACACGTTCGCGCCGGCGGCGCGCAACGCTTCGATCCCCTGCTGAAAGCGGACCGGCTGCCGGGCGTGGCGGACCCAGTAGTCCGGCGTCGCGATCTCGGCGGTGGCGCGCTTCCCAGTCACGTTGGAGACGATCGGGATGCGCGGCGCTGCGAACGCGATCGACGCGGCCACTTCGCCGAACGCGGTGAGCATCGGCTCGAGCAGCGGCGAATGGAAGGCCCGCGACGCCGGGAGATGGCGTGACGTGATGCCGCTGGCCGCGAGCGCCGTGACGATCGCGGTGACGGACGCGCGCGCGCCGGAGATGACGACCTGCTCGGGCCCGTTCAGCGCGGCAATCGAGACGGCGTGCTCTTGGCCCGCGATGGCGGCGCGGACGGCATCCTCGCCGGCAAACACCGACACCATTGCGCCATCGTCCGGGAGCGCCTGCATCAGGCGGCCGCGCGCGGCAGTCAGCCGGAGGCCGTCTTCGAGCGTGAACACACCCGCGACGCACGCCGCGACCAGCTCGCCGACGCTGTGGCCGAGCACCGCGGCCGGGGCGATGCCCCATGACTGCCAGAGTTGGGCGAGCGCGTACTCGACTGCGAAGAGGGCCGGCTGCGCGTAGGCGGTGTGCGCGAGAAGGCGCGTGTCGGCGTCGGCGCCGAACAGGACGCTGAGCAGCGGACGGTCGAGCGACGACTCCAGCAGCCGGTCGCATTCGTCGAGCGTGCGGCGGAACGCGGCGTCGGTCTCGTACAGCGCCCGCGCCATGCCGGGGTACTGCGCGCCCTGACCCGTGAACAGGAACGCGATCTCGGGAGCCGCGCCTTCGCCGGCGCCACGGACGGCACGCGACCCGCCGCCGCTGCGTGCGTCGGCCAGCGCATCGGCCGCGTCGCTCGCGCCGGCGGCGACGACCGCCAGCCGATGAGGGGCGTGCAGGCGTCCCGCATTCGCGGTCGCGCAGATCTCCGGCAGCGGCTCGG
>JANPCT010000579.1:0-3619 GCA_031431095.1 Acidobacteriota bacterium
TCGCCGCCGTCGTCTCTTTCGTGGTGGTTCCCCCGGCCGATGCGGCGCGGCCGATGACCATCCAGGATCTGCTCGGCGCCGCCAGGGTCACGGACCCGCAGCTGTCGCCCGACGGCAAGCTCGTGGCCTTTGTGCGGACCACGACCGATCTGGCCAGCGGGAAACGGAACGCCGACATCTGGATAGTGCCGGCGGATGGCTCCGCAACACCGCGACTGCTGATAGGCGGCGACGGAAGCGAGAACACGCCGCGCTGGGATCCCGACGGGTCGCACCTCGCCTTTCTTTCCACGCGGGCCGGCGGTCCGCAGATCTTCATCGCCAACACGGACGGCAGCAACATCCGTCAGTTCACGACGCTGGCCGGCGGCGTACAGCCGCCCCTCGCCGTGTCGCCGGACCGCACGATGATTGCATTTGTCGCGGACGTGAAGCAGGGTCCGCAGACGCCCGCCACTGTTCACCGCCTGACGCGGCTGCTCTATCGCCACTGGGACGAATGGCGCGACAACGTCCGGCATCATGTCTTCGTGGCCTCGCTGTCGGGCGGCGCGCCCCGCGATCTCACGCCGGGCGACTTCGACTCGCCGCCGACTCAGGCAGAGGACGCAGCCGTGGCGTTCACGCCAGACAGCAGGGACGTGGTGTTCGTGTCGAACCGCGAGGGGAACGACCGGGAAGCCTTTTCCACCAACAATGACGTCTGGTCAGTACCGGTCGCAGGCGGCGCCGCGAAGAAACTGACGCCGAACGCCGCCGCGGACGTACAGCCAGTGTTCACGCCGGATGGGAAGGCGATGATCGTCCGCGCGCAGCGGCGCCCCGCGTTCGAGTCGGACCGCTGGTACCTCGATGTCTACGACCGCACGTCCGGTGCAAGGCGGACGGTGTTCGAGACGCCGGATTTGTCGGTGAGCGATTTTTCGCTGTCTCGCGACGGCGCCACGATCCTGTTCACGGCAACGAGCCGCGGCACCGAAAATCTGTATCGGGTGCCGGTCGCCGGCGGCGCGCCTCGACTCGTCGCAGAAGGGGGATCGATCTCGGCGGCGCAGGCAGGTCCGGACTTCGCGGTGTTCTCCAAATCGACGCTGACCGCCCCGGCGGAGCTGTTTCGAATCGGCCGCACCGGCGCCGCCCAAGCGCTCACACACGAGAACGACGCGTGGCTCAAGGACGTGGCGTTCGATCGGCCCGAATCCTTGACCGTCGCCGGGGCCGGCGGCACCCCCGTCCAGTACTGGTTGCTCAAACCCCCGGCCTTCGACCCGGCGAAGAAGTATCCCGTCGTCTTTCTGATTCACGGCGGACCGCAGGGCGCGTGGGACGATGCGTGGTCGTACCGCTGGAATCCGGCGCTGTGGGCGGCGCAGGGATGGGTCGTCGCGGCGCCGAACCCGCGAGGGTCGACCGGCTTCGGCCAGAAATTCGTCGACGAGATCACGCAGGACTGGGGCGGTAAGGTCATGGTCGATCTCGACGCGGTGTTCGGGGCGGTGACGAAGCTTCCGTACGTCGACCCCGCGAAGCAGGGGATCGCGGGAGCCAGTTATGGCGGATACGCCGTCAACTGGCTGATCGGCCACGGCGATCGCTTCAAGGTGGCCGTCAGCCACGACGGGGTTTTCAATCTCGAGTCCATGGCGCTGGCCACCGAAGAGCAGTGGTTTACCGACTGGGAGTTCGGCGGTCCCCCGACCGGAGACCGGGCTCGCGAGCAGTTCTCGAAGTTCTCGCCCCACCTCTTCGCCGCGAAAATGAAGACTCCGACGCTGGTGATCACCAACCAGCTCGATTTTCGCGTCCCCGTGGATCAAGGGCTGCAGCTCTTCACCGCGCTGAGACGCAACGGCGTCGACGCCGAGGCGCTCGTCTTCGAGGATGAAGGGCACTGGGTCCTGAAAGCATTGAACAGTAAGCTGTGGCACGAGAGCGTGTTCGGCTGGATCAGGAAGCACCTGGCCGACTAGTGCAGCTGCGCTTCCCGTTCCTGCAGGCGCTGTTCGAGAAGCCGCGCGACGGCCGCGACGGCGCCGAACCGGCCGTCAGGATTCACTTCGTAAGGATGCGGCGCGCGCGCCGCTATGTCATGCGCGTGCGCCCTGACGGGGACCTGCGCGTCACGATTCCTCGGGGCGGGTCGAAGGCCGAGGCGCTGCGCTTCGCCCAACGCCACATGCCGTGGGCGGAGCGCCAGCGCGCCCGCGTGCTCGAAGGCCGGCGTCCGGCGGCGGACGACCGCGAGCTGCGCGCCCGCGCGGTCCGCGATCTGCCGCCGCAGATTCATGCCCTGGCGGCGCGGCTCGGGTTGACCGTCAGCCGGGTCACGATTCGCAACCAGCGGTCCCGCTGGGGGTCATGTTCGTCGCACGGGAATATCACGCTGAACTTCCGGCTGATGCTGATGCCGCCATCGGTGCGCGAGTACGTCCTCGTGCATGAGCTCATGCACCTGAAACAGCCCAATCACTCAATCCGCTTCTGGCGCCTGGTCGAAGCGGCGTGTCCCGGCTTTCGCGAGGCGGAGAAGTGGCTCAAGGCTCACTCCCAGGAGTTGTTTTGATACTTGTCGTTTGTAGTTCGTAGTCACCTGTCTTTATGGAACTCGTTGGTCTGACGGCGACGCTGCGTCCCTGGCGGTCCTCTGATGCCGCGTCGCTGGTGAAGTACGCGAACAACCCGAACGTCGCCAGGCAGCTGCGCGATCGCTTTCCTCATCCCTACACCGCGGCCGATGCGCGTCAGTTCATTCACTCCGTCGCGAATGCGCGGCCGACGACGACGTTTGCGATCGGTGTGGCGGGGGAGGCTGTGGGTGGTGTCGGGTTCACGCCCGGCGCCGACGTGGAGCGCTTTTCCGCGGAGGTCGGCTACTGGCTCGGCGAGCCATTCTGGGGCCGCGGCATCACCGCGGAAGCCGTGCGGCTCGTCTCCGAATACGCCTTCACGCGGTGCAACATGTTGCGGCTGTTCGCCCTGCCGTTCGCCGACAACCTGCAATCGATCCGCGTGCTCGAGAAGGCCGGCTACACGCTCGAGGCGATCCTGCGCTCGAGCAGCGTCAAGCATGACGCCGCCAAAGACCAGGCGCTGTACGCGTTCGTCAACGCCGGCTGGCGAGGCGTCTGACGACCCAGACGTCCCCGTCGCGGCGCCTTTCACCTTCCTGCTCAGGGTGTCCGGATCCGGAAGCCGGAGCGCCGGAAACGGACACGGCTCGCGCCGGTTGCGGCGTGGCACGCTCGTGGCTTTCCTCCTAAAGCCCTCAAGCCCAAAGCCTGATAGAATTCCTGGCTCCGTGGATTATTCGCTCAAGCAGTACGGCCTCCAGCAGGGAGCTCTCGAGATTCAATACATCGAGGAGTTCTTCCTCGATTTCCCCCGCAAGAAGACCGCGGCGGAGGTGATCGACCGCCTGTCGGACCGCGATCATCACATCGTCATGGCGGAGGCGCCGCTGCCCGATGATGCCGGGACGGTGGTGCCGGTGTCCTTCAAGGTCGGCCACGAGCTCCGTGCCCACGAGCACGATCCGCAGCTGGCTGATCTCGTCGCGCAGCTCAGGGATTGCGTCGAGTTCGAGAACCGCCGCGTGCTCTATCAGTGGATTGGCGGCACG
>JANPCT010000580.1:0-8544 GCA_031431095.1 Acidobacteriota bacterium
CACTTGGCACGCGTCGCCTGCAGCATGTCCCACGGCCCGACCGAATTCGAGCAGTCCGACAGCTCCGGACAGTGGCGGGAGTATTGCTTGCCCGGCGAGCGAGCACCCACAGGAGACCGACCAGGACGGACCAGGTCACAACCGTCGGCCCCGAGCGAAGAAGCATCAGCGTCGTAATCGCGACACTCTCGAACGCGGCTTCGAGGCCGTCTGCCGCCGCGATCCGGATGCGGGTCGCGAACGAGAGGGGGCCGGCGTCCAGACCCGCCTTGCGCTCTTCGTTGACGGTGAGGCCGATGGTCGCATAGCTGACGCGCCGTCCGATGTTGTTCTTCTCAGCGTCCAGCCGCTCGATGTCGAGGCGCACGCGGGCCAGCTCGCGTTCGACTTCGAGAACATCCGACAACTTGCCGGTGCGCGTGCGGAGGATCTCCGCCAGGCGCTGCTCGGTTGCGCGGGCGCTCACCAGGCGGGCGTCCAGATCGACGATCTGATCGGTGACGTCCCCGGATCCCTGGGTATCCTCGGTGACCTGGCCAAGCTGCCGCAGTCTGGAGAGCGTGTCGGACAGGTGATCCCCCGGTACCCGCAGCGTTCCGCTCAGCGCCCCGGCGGAGCGGGCATCCCCGCTGACGGTCATCTGATCGATGAAGCCGCCTGCGCTCGCGACGATCGCTTCGACGGCGGCGCGGACGCCGTCGAAGTCCCTCGCCACGATGCGCAGCGACGCCGTGCGGATGACCGCCGCTGTCCTCGGCGTCGGAACGTCTCCGGGCGGCACAACTTTCAACGAGAACCGCGCCGCCGGCGCGCTTGCCTGCAGTTGTTCATTACCTGGCGGGGGCATTCGGTCGGCCTCGGCACGGCTCTCTGGAGCAACGGCAGGCAGCGACCCCGCCATGTCGTGCCTCGCGAGTCTTCGATCGCTGGGATATACGATGAGGACCAGTGCGGCGGCGGCCGTCAGACCCAGGAGCATCACGCGCGACGGACGCCACGACAGGATGCGCGCGCGTCCGGGCGGCGCGACGGTAGCCGGGATCTGCATCGTGATTGGGGCCGGTTCGACCGCCCAGCCGGCGGCCTTCTTGGACAGATCACGAAAACTGGCGGCAACCATTTCACACTCCTTGCAGGTGGCGAGATGCGCTTCAATCGATGACCGAGACTCGCGGATCGTCTCGCCATCGAGATACGCCATGATTTCTTCGGGCGTCGGCGAATGGGACTGACTAGAGGCCGGCATGACGAGTCCTCACGGGTTCCGGTGTTCGTACTTCCAGGGCGGCCTTGAGGGCCATGCGCGCGCGGAAAATCTGCGAGCGGATGGTGTTGAGCGGGGCGCTGCGCACGTCGGCGATCTCCTGGTAGGAGAGCTGCTCGTATTCCCTGAGCATGAGGACTTCGCGGTCGTCCTCGTCGAGCGTCGCGATCGCATCCCGGATCCAGATGCCGACGTCTGGATCCGCGAACGCGCCGGCGGCATCGACGAGCTCCTCGAGCCCGTCGGTGCCGCGACGGACCGACTTGCGCCGATCGGCAAGCAGCACGTTATAGGCGGTGCCGAACAGGTAGGACCGGAACGTGCCGCGGCGCTGGTATCTGGCGGCGCCTTCGAGGAGCGCCAGGAAGGTGTCCTGCGCCAGCTCTTCGGCGCGCCCCGCGTCGGACGCACGGCGCCGGAAAAAGCGCCAGACCGGCTCGCGATACCGCTCGAACAGCGTCGCCCACGCCGCCCGGGACCCGCGCCCAATCTCGATCATGAGGTCTTCGTCGCTGCTCACATATCCGCCGTTCAACAGGGGTAGTGTCGCGAGGGCCGGAAAAGTTGCCGCCCGTGCCCGCAGCCCCGAGCCCCCGTTGTTTTCAAGGTATAATGACGGGTTCCTGCCCATCCGGAGGGACCGGCCCGTGAACATGCGATTCGACCTCAGGCAGCTTGGACGACATCAGGGCGGTTCGCTCAGGGAAGAGCACGTCGACCGGAGCTTCCAGGCCTCGGAGTTCGAGGCGTCGGTCGGACAGGACGAGGAATACAAGGTCGCGGCCGCCGTGCACCTCGTCATGGATGTCCACAAGGACGTCGAGGCCTACCGCGTGATCGGCCGGCTGTCGACGCGGCTGCTGCTCGAATGCGGGCGCTGTCTGGAGCCGTTCGAGACCGCGGTCGACAACCCGTTCGAACTTCGGTATGTGCCGGAACCGACGGCGCTGGCCGAGGGGGAAGAACGGGAAGTCACGGAAGACGACCTCACCACCGCCTTCTACAAGGAAGACTCGCTCAACCTCGGTGAGCTGATGCACGAGCAGTTCGTGCTGGCGTTGCCGATGAAGCCGCTCTGCTCGGAGTCCTGCAAGGGCCTGTGCGTGCACTGCGGCACGAATTTGAACATCGAGACCTGCGCGTGCGCGCCGGAGTGGATCGATCCACGACTGGCGGCGCTCAAAGGCCTGCTGAAAACCAAGGAGTAGCCAGGACAATGCCGAATCCCAAACGCCGCCACTCGAAGTCCCGCACGGCCAAGCGCCGCACGCACGACGCGCTGAAGCCGGTCAGCCGCAGCGAGTGTCCGCAGTGCCACGAGATGAAGCTGCCGCACCAGGTCTGCGGCAACTGCGGCTTTTACGCCGGCCGGCAGGTCAAGGCGGCCGCAGAATAGTCTCCAGCTTGCCGTGACCGGGTTCGATACCCGCCGGACCCGGACAGGCACACTGGCTGCTGACACATGCGAATCGCGATCGACGCCATGGGCGGCGACGCCGGGCCGTCCGTCATCGTCGATGGCGCGCTCGTCGCGGCGCGGCACCTGCAGGTCGGGTTGCTGCTCGTCGGCGATGCCCGCGCGATTGAAGCCGAGCTCGCGCGCCATCCGGTCGCGAGCCTGTTCCGCCGCATCGACGTCGAGATCATCGACGCTCCCGACTGCGTCGGCATGGCGGAGAGTGCCGCGCAGGCGCTGAGGCGGAAACCCCGGGCGTCGATCAAGGTCGCGGCCGAAGCGGTTCGTGACGGTCGTGCCGACGCGCTCTTCAGCGCGGGACACACCGGCGCCTCGGTCATGGCGGCCCACGCCGCGGTCGGCCTGCTGCCGGGCGTCGATCGCCCGGCCCTTGCGACAATCATCCCCACACGACAATCACCCGCCGTGCTCCTCGATGCCGGCGCCACCGTCGGCTGCCGGCCGCCGCACCTCGTGCAGTTCGCGGTGATGGGGTCCGCGTACGCGCGGGTTGCGCTGGGCCTCGCCTCGCCGCGCGTCGGGCTGCTCTCGGTTGGTGAGGAGGAAAGCAAGGGCAACGAGCTCACCCGGGAGGCGCACCAGCTGTTGAAGGGCGCTCCCGTCAACTTCATCGGCAACGTCGAAGGGCGTGATGTCTACTCCGGCGACGCGGACGTCATCGTCTGCGACGGCTTCACCGGCAACGTGACTTTGAAGGTGAGCGAAGGGCTGGTCGAAACCGTCGAAGCGCTGCTGCACGCCGAGCTGGCCGCGACATTCGGCGGACGCGTCGGCTCCGTCCTGTCGCGGCAGGCCTTCCGTCGATTCCGCCGGCGCGTCGACTATTCCGAGTTCGGCGGCGCGCCGCTGGTGGGCCTGAACGGGCTGTGCATCATCGGCCACGGCCGGTCCTCGTCGAAGGCGGTCGCCAATGCGGTGACGATGGCGGTGCGCGCCGTGAACGAGAACCTCCTCGACCGTCTCGCCAGCGGTGTCGCGCAGATCACCGATGGCGCGAGTGTTCGCGCGAATCTCGAACCCCTGACTTCCAAATGATTGCCTTCCTGTTCCCCGGACAGGGCGCCCAGAAGGTCGGGATGGGGCGCTCGCTCGCCGACACGTTTCCGATTTGCCGCGACACCTTCGCCGAAGCGGACGAGGCGTTGCAGGAACCGCTCAGCACGCTGTGCTTCGAGGGACCCGAAGATCGACTGATGCTGACCGAGAACACGCAGCCGGCGATCCTCGCGATGAGCACCGCCGTGGCGCGGCTGGCGGTTTCGCACGGCATCACCGCGGTGTGTGCCGCGGGGCACAGCCTCGGTGAGTATTCAGCGCATGTCGCGGCCGGTACGATATCCTTCGCCGATGCGCTGCGCACGGTGAAGCGGCGCGGGCGATACATGCAGGACGCGGTACCGGTCGGCGACGGCGCGATGACGGTCATTCTCGGGCTGGACGCCGAAGGTGTTGCGCGCGCCTGCGCCGAAGCCGCTGAAGGTCAGGTCGTCACGCCGGCCAACCTCAATGCCCCGGGACAAGTCGTCATCGCGGGTCACGCGCAGGCGGTCGCGCGTGCCGCCGATCGGGCGAGAGCGCTTGGCGCGAAACGCGCCATTCCTCTTGCCGTCAGCGCCCCCTTCCACTGCCCGTTGATGAAGCCGGCCGAAGATCGTCTCGCACCCGAGTTGCGCGCGCTGATGTCCCATGATCCGGCGGTTCCGGTGATAGCCAACGTCGATGCGCAGCCGAAGCGCACCGCGGCGGAATCGATCGAGGCGCTCGTGCGGCAGGTGTCGGCGCCGGTGCGATGGGAGGACGTCGTCCGCCGGCTGATTGCCGATGGCGTCACCACGTGCGTCGAGCTGGGGCCCGGCACCGTGCTTGCCGGCCTCGTCAGAAAGATCGATCGCGGCGTCAACGTCTTCAGCATCGAGGACGAACCCGGATTGAATGCCGCATTGGCAGGTCTTAAAACGATATGATCGACTTGTCGGATCGCGTGGCGCTGGTGACGGGCGCGTCGCGCGGCATCGGCCGCGCCATCGCGTGCATGCTGGCCGCGCAGGGCGCCACCGTCGTCGCGGCCGCGCGCGAACGGCATGCCGCCGCGACCGTCGAGGCGATCGCGGCAAGTGGAGGAAAGGCGGAGGTCGCGTCTGTGGACGTCAGCGACAGCGGCGCGACGAACGCGCTCGTCGCCGGCACGCTCGCGCGGCACGGGCGGATCGACATCCTGGTGAACAACGCCGGGATCGCCCGCGACCAGCTGATGCTGCGGATGAAGCGCGACGACTGGGACGCCGTCATCGCGACAAATCTCACCGCCGCGTTCGCGCTCACGCAGGCGGTGCTGAAGCCGATGATCCGCCAGAAGGGTGGCCGCATCATCTGCATCAGCTCAGTGGTGGGGCAGAGCGGCAACGCCGGCCAGGCGAACTACGCCGCGTCGAAGGCCGGCCTCATCGGCTTTGCCAAGGCGGTGGCGCAGGAAGTGGCGTCCCGGAACATCACGGTCAACGTGGTGGCGCCGGGACTGATCGAGACCGACATGACGCGCGCGATCACCGGGGACGTGCGCGGCGAGTGGGCCGCGAAGATCCCGCTCAAGCGGCTCGGAACGCCCGACGACATCGCCGCGGCGGTGTGTTTTCTCGCATCGCGCGAGGCGTCGTATATTACAGGGCAGGTGCTCGCCGTCAACGGCGGCATGTACATGTAGCGCAGGCCGTACCGGCCTGCCGTGGAGGAGTGAGATGGCGGTAGCAGACAAGGTGAAGAGCATCATCGTCGAGCAGCTTGGTGTCGACGAAGAAGAAGTGACGCCGGATGCGTCGTTCGTGGACGACCTGGGCGCCGATTCGCTCGACACCGTCGAGCTCGTGATGGCGTTCGAGGAGGAGTTCGGGATCGAAATCCCCGATGAGGACGCCGAGAAGATCACGCGCGTCAAGGAAGCCATCGAGTACATCGAGTCCCACGCCAAGTCGAAGAAATGACCGGCGGCAGGCGCGTGGTGGTGACGGGCGTTGGACTGGTGTCCCCGCTCGGCGTCGGCACGCAGGCAAACTGGGAGGCGATCCTCGCCGGCAAGAGCGGCATCGGGCCGATCACACGGTTCGACGCGTCGCGCTATTCCGCGCGCATCGCAGGCGAAGTCCAGGGCTTCGACCCGCTTCGCTTCGTCGACAGAAAAGACGTCAAGAAGATGGACGTCTTCATCCAGTTCGCGCTCGCCGCGTCGCAGTTCGCGGTCGACGATGCGCGGCTGGAGATCACGCCGGCGATCGCCGATTCCGTCGGCGTCTTCATCGCCTCGGGCATCGGCGGCTTCCAGACCATCGAGCGGGAGCACCTCGAGCTGATCAAGGGCGGGCCGCGCCGCATTTCGCCCTTCTTCATTCCCGCGTCGATCATCAATCTTGCGGCGGGGCAGGTCTCGATCCGCTTCAACGCCCGCGGGCCCAACCTCGCCACCTGCACCGCGTGCACCGCCTCGGCGCACGCCATCGGCGAAGCCTTCGAGATCATCCGCCGCGGCGACGCCGACATCATGATCGCCGGCGGCTCCGAAGCGGCCATCACCCCGATGGGCGTCGGCGGCTTCGCGGCAATGCGCGCCCTGTCGACGCGCAACGATGACCCGCAGCACGCGAGCCGGCCGTTCGACAAGGACCGCGACGGCTTTGTCATGGGCGAGGGATCGGGCATCTGCATCCTCGAGACGCTCGACTCCGCGCGGCGCCGCGGCGCGTCGATTTATTCGGAGCTCGTCGGCTACGGCCTGACCTCGGACGCCTACCACCTGACCGGCCAGCCGGAAGACGCGCACGGCGCCGTCCGCTCGATGCGCATGGCGTTGCGCAAAGGCGGGATCGAGACGACCGACGTCGACTACATCAACGCGCACGGCACTTCGACGCCGATCAACGACCCGACGGAGACGCGCGGCGTGAAGACGCTGTTCGGGGAGCATGCCTACACGCTGGCGATGTCCTCGACCAAGTCGATGACCGGACACCTTCTCGGCGCGGCCGGCGGGCTCGAGGCCGGCATCACGGCCCTTGCGATCAAGCACCAGGTCGCGCCGCCCACGATCAATCTCGAGAATCCGGATCCCGCGTGCGATCTCGACTACGTGCCCCACACAGCGCGGCCGATGCGCATCCGCTACGCGCTGTCGAACTCGTTCGGCTTCGGCGGCACCAACGGCACGCTGCTGATGAAACAGTTTGAGGGGTAGCGGGCATGTGTGTGAGCAACCGGTGCAGAGAGCCTGAGCGAGGGGCCGGAGGGAATCGGCGCGAAGCGCCGACCCCGAGCGCCAGACAATGAAAATAGCCGTTTGTATCAAGCAGGTCGTGACCCGTGAGTGGCAGTTGCGGGTCAACGACCAGAAGTCGTGGATTCGCGATCAGGACGCCAGCTTCGAGCTGAACGAACCCGACGCCTACGCGCTCGAAGAGGCGCTGCGGCTGAAGGAGAAGCACGGCGGCGAGGTGATCGTCTGTTCCGCCGGGCCGGCCCGCTCGACGCAGGTCATCCGCGAAGCGCTGGCACGCGGCGCCGATCGCGCGCTGCACATAGAGGCCGACGCGCTGGCGACGGCCGACGCCGACGCCGTGGCCGACGCGCTCGCCGGCGCGCTGAAGGACGAGCAGGTCGACCTGGTGCTGACCGGGCTGCAGTCCGACGATCAGGGGTTCGGACAGGTCGGCGTGATCCTCGCCGAGAAGCTCGGCATGCCGCACGCGACCATCATCATGGAAGTGCAGAAGCTCGATGCGCCGGACGCGGCGGGCAACACGCTGCGGGTGAAGCGCGAGCTCGAAGGCGGCTGGTTCCAATGGGTCGCCCTGCCGCTGCCTGCGCTGCTGACGATCCAGAGCGGCATCAACCAGCTCCGCTATGCGACCCTGAAGGGCATCATGGCGGCCAAGAAAAAGGAAATCAAGAAGGTCGCGCCCGCGACCGCCTCGGCGCCGGCGCAGCGCATCACCAGTCTCTACTTCCCCGAGAAGGGCAAGAAGACGCAGATGCTGGCCGGTGCACCCGCCGAAGCCGCGAAAGAACTGGTCAAGCGGCTGCGTGAAGATGCGAGGGCGCTGTGATCCTGATCATCGCCGAACACCGCGACGGCAAGCTGAATCGCGCCACGCTCGAGACCATCGCCGCGGCACAGCAGGCAGGCGGGTCGTCCGCCGCCGGCTCCGGCCTCAAGGTCGCCCTCCTCGGCGCCGGCATCGACAGCATCGCCGCGGAGATCGCGGCCGCCGCGATCGAAGAAGTGATCGTGGTTGACGATGCGGCGCTGAAGGACTACACGGCCGACGGGTTCGTGATTGCGATCGAGCAGCTCATCGCGGCCGAGAGCCCCGAGCGCGTGTTTCTGCCGCATACCTATCAGACCCGCGATTTCGCGCCGGCGCTTGCCGCGCGCGTGCAGCGGCCGCTGGTGACCGACTGTGTCGCCATCCAGGAAGGCGGCTACGTCCGCCCGATGTTCCAGGGAAAGCTGCAAGCTGACGTTGCCGTTGACGGACCGCATATCGCCACGTTCCAGATTGGCGCGTATCGCGCCGACGCCATGACGTCCGGCGGGACGGCCGCGCCCGTGCGCAAGGCGACGCTGTCGATCGACCCGGCGAAGATCCGGCAGAAGCCCGAGGCGCCGTTCAAGGAAGCGAAGCAGGCCGTCGATCTCTCGCAGGCCGAACGCATCGTCGCGGTCGGACGCGGGATCAAGGCCCAGGAGCACGTGCGGCTCGCGCAGCAACTCGCGCAGGCCGTCGGCGCCGAGATCGCCGCGTCGCGGCCGATCTGT
>JANPCT010000581.1:0-6794 GCA_031431095.1 Acidobacteriota bacterium
GGGCGGAGAAGGACTACGACCTCACGGCTACTTTCTCGCAGTTGCAGCCGGCCGCCGCGCCGCAGCCGTATGGACTGTTCATCGGCGGCGCGGACCTCGACAAGACGGTGCCGCGTTACACCGCCTTTCTCATCCGCTCCGACGGAAAGTACCAGATTACGTCACGCAACGGGTCGCGAACGGTGACGGTCGTCGGCTGGCGCCCGGCGCCGCAGATGTTAGACCCGAAAGGCGTGAAGACGAGCAACACGCTCAGCATCCGCGCCCTGCGCGGAGCCGTGCACTTTCTCGTCGGCCAGCGCGAGGTTCACCAGATGCCGCGTGGCAGGGCGGGCGGCGACGGCATCGCCGGCGTTCGAGTGGGACCGAACCTGAAGGTGCAGGTCAACGGGCTCGCCGTGAAGAAATTCCCATAGCCGGCGGGTCCAACTGGCGCACTCATTCGCTTCGCAAGGCCGTCGTGGGATCGACCGACCAGGGCGCGCCGCGTCGGCAGGGCTGCTCAGTATCGCGACGGCGACTCGCCGATGGCGATGATCGAGCAGTGCTGCACGATCTTCAGGCCGAGGGCGCGGGCCCTGGTGACCACACGAGGGTCGTCGGCGCCGGGGTTGAGCCAGACCTCGGCGATGCCTTTCCTGGCAATATCGTCCATCACCTCGACACCAATCGGCGCGGGGACGTAGATCGTCGCCAGCTCGATGTCTCCGGGGACGTCAAGCACAGAGCGATAGCACTGGTGACCCTCGACCTCAGCTTCGGTGGGATTGATGGGGTAGACGGTGTATCCCTGGTTGGCAAAGGCGCGCAGCGCCTTGTTGCCGAATTTGGCGCGATTGGATGAGGCGCCGATGATCGCGACCGTGCGCATGCCTCTATTTTCGCACGACCTCGGGCAAACGGGCGTGTGCTGATGTCCGGCGTGACCGTGACAGGGAGCGATCTCGTCATTCATGCGCCGCGCGAAGACGCGTCGCGTTGCATACTTGAACCCCCATGGCCACGCTGGCCGACATGCTCGACGCGCGCACCCGCGATGCCGCGCCGGAGCTGGTGGAGCCGATCTCGAAGAATCGCCTCCGCTGCTTCGGCTGCGGCCACGAGTGCCCGATTCCGGAAGGGGCGGCCGGCGTCTGTAAGGTACGCTTCGTCCGCGGCGGACGCCTCCACGTGCCCTGGGGTTATGTCGGCGGCGTGCAGTGCGACCCAATCGAGAAGAAGCCTTTTTTCCACGTCCATCCGGGAGCGTTGGCGTACAGCTTCGGGATGCTCGGTTGCGACCTGCACTGCGCGTACTGTCAGAACTGGGTGACCTCGCAGGCGCTGCGCGATCCCGGCGCCGTGTCGATGCCTGCGGACGCCACGCCGCGCATGCTCGCCGCCGACGCAGCGCGCCTCGGCGCGCGAGTGGTCGTCTCAACCTACAACGAGCCGCTCATCACGGCCGAATGGGGCGTCGCCATCTTCAAGGAGGCGCGCGCCGCCGGACTGCTGACGGCGTTCGTCTCGAACGGCAACGGCACGAAGCGGGTCCTCGATTTCATCCGGCCGTGGGTGGATCTCTACAAGGTCGATTTGAAAAGCTTCGACGACGGCCATTACCGCCAGCTCGGTGGACGGCTGGCTCCGATCCTCTTCACGATTCGGCGTCTGCGCGAGATGGGCGTGTGGCTCGAGATCGTCACACTGCTCATCCCCGGGTTCAACGACGGCCAGGACGAAATCAAACGGCTCACCGCATTCGTCGCGTCGATTTCTCCCGACATCCCCTGGCACGTCACCGCGTTCCACAAGGATTACCGGATGATCGATCCGGAAAACACCACGCCCGACATGCTGATGCGGGCGGCCGGCATCGCCAGGGAGGCCGGGCTGCGCTATGTCTATGCCGGCAACCTGCCCGGCCGCGTGGGGGACCTCGAGCACACGCGCTGCCACCAGTGCTCGTCGCTGCTGATCGAACGCTGTGGTTACGTGGTGCGGAGCTATCGCATCACCGCCGCGGGGGCATGTCCGGAGTGCGGCACCTCGATTCCAGGACGCTGGGACGACCGGTTCGGCGGCCAGATTGCCGCCACCCCCTTCCTGCCGGGCACGAGACGGCTCCGGACCCTGTGACGGCTTTCACAATTGACACGCGCCCCGACGACTTTCTATACTCCTCAGCACCTACCAATCACCGAAAAACCGTTAGTACCCTCCATGCCACATCCAAGACGTAAGGCGCCTGCCTCGCCGCAGTCGCGAGAGCCGCAGCCCACCGACGGTAACGTAGCCGAACCAGTCGCGCGCCCGCCGCGGCCAGATCCAGGCCAGCCCGATGCGCCCGCGCCGCTCGCGCCCGAGCAGTCCGCCCCGGAGGCGCCGCCACCGGTGCAGACGCCCCCGTCGCAGAGTGCTCCGGCGGCCGGGAGCCCGCCGCCGCCCGCGGTCCCGCAGCAGCCGCCGATGCCGCGATTGAACATCACGGACCTCAAGGACAAGAGCATCCAGCAGCTCACCACGATCGCCAAGGACCTCGCGGTTCCGGGCGCCACCGGCATGCGCAAGCAGGACCTGATCTTCCAGATCCTCAAGGCGCAGACGGAGAAGAGCGGCTTCATCTTTTCCGAGGGGGTGCTCGAAGTGCTGCCCGACGGCTTCGGCTTCCTTCGCGCCCCCGACTACAACTACCTGCCGGGACCGGACGACATCTACGTCTCTCCCTCGCAGATCCGCAAGTTCGATCTCCAGACCGGCGACACGGTCTCCGGTCAGATCCGGTCTCCCAAGGAAGGGGAGCGCTACTTCGCCCTCATCAAGGTCGAGGCAGTCAACTTCGAGGCCCCGGATCAGGCGCGCGACAAACTGTTCTTCGAGAACCTGACGCCGCTCTATCCCCAGGAGCGCTTTCAGCTCGAAACCGGGTCCGACAATCTCTCGGGCCGCGTGATGGACCTGATGACCCCGATCGGCCGCGGCCAGCGCGGCGTCATCGTCGCACCGCCGCGCACCGGCAAGACGATGCTGCAGCAGAGCATCGCGCAGTCGGTCGCCAAGAACCATCCCGAGGTCTATCTGATCGTGCTGCTCATCGACGAGCGGCCGGAAGAAGTGACCGACATGCAGCGCTCGGTGAGCGGCGAGGTCATCGCCTCGACCTTCGACGAGCCCGCGCAGCGCCACGTGCAGGTCGCCGAGATGGTGATCGAGAAGGCCAAGCGCCTCGTCGAACACAAGAAGGACGTCCTCATCCTGCTCGACTCGATCACCCGCCTCGCGCGCGCCTACAACGCCGTCATCCCGTCATCCGGCAAGGTGCTGTCGGGTGGTCTCGATTCGAACGCCCTGCAGAAGCCGAAGCGCTTCTTCGGCGCCGCGCGCAAGATCGAGGAAGGTGGATCGCTCACCATCATCGCCACTGCGCTCATCGACACCGGCTCGCGCATGGACGACGTCATCTTCGAGGAGTTCAAGGGCACCGGCAACATGGAGATCCATCTCGACCGGAAGCTCTCCGACAAGCGCGTCTTCCCCTCGATCGACATGCAGAAGAGCGGCACCCGCAAAGAGGAGCTGCTCATGGCGCGCGAGGACCTCAATCGCGTCTGGGTCCTGCGCAAAGTCCTCGCGCCGCTCTCCGCCACGGAAGGCATGGAGCTCCTGCTCGACAAGATGGGCAAGGCGAAGTCGAACGCCGACTTCCTGTCCTCGATGCAGAAGGGGTAAGCCGGCACCGGGGTAGAATCGCCGCTGGCGCGGGCCGTTCATGCCGCCGCAAACCGCTCAGGAGTCCACAGCCGCGACGTCGGCTACGCTGTCCGCGGCGAGCCGTGTTCTCGCCCGTCTCGGGCTGTTGGCATTCATCCCGGCTCTGCTCGTGACCCTGGGGCTCCGGGCGGATGCCAAGCCGCTCTGGCACGACGAAATCTACACCGTCATCTGCGCCCGGCTCCCGTCGCTGAGCGCACTCTGGCAAGCCGAGCGAGACGGTGTGGACCTCTCCCCCCCGTTGAACACCGCCCTGACGATGTTCGTGCACGGCGCCATCGGCAGCGGCCGGGTCGCGACACGCCTCCCGGCGATCGCCGGGTTCTTGTGCGCCGAATGGGCGGTGCTCGAGATCGTGCGACGACGGTCGACGCTGCTGGCGGGAGTCACCGCGGCGCTGCTGCTCTGTTTCACGGCGGCGATGCGCTACGCCTACGAGGCCCGCGGCTACGGCTTGATGCTCGGCTTCTTCGCAGTGGCACTGTATGCCTGGTCCGAAGCGGCGCGCGGCCGGCGGCGCGGCCTGCACGTCCCGCTGCTCGCGCTCGCGCTCGCGGCGGGGTGCTGGGCGCAGTACTTCGCCGTGCTTGCATTCGTGCCGATCGTCGCCGGCGAAGCGACGCGGTCGCTTCAGGGACGCAGAATCGACACGCCGATCTGGATGGCCATCGCCGCCGCGGCCGTCGCCCTGCTGCCGCTCGCGCCGTTGATCGACGCCGGGAGCACACAGGCCGCAACCTTCTGGAGCCATGCGTCGATGGCGGACATCGGCCGGACGTACGCGTTCCTGCTGCAGCCGCTGCTGTCTCCGACGATCGCGTTTGCGGCATTGGCCATCGCCCTCGCGCTCGTCGTGACTGTGCTCCGCCGGACGCGTCCCGCTCCGCTGGCGCGGATCCCCCAGCACGAGGTCGCGGCCGGTGCCGCGTGCCTGCTTCTCCCCGCCATCGCCGTCGTCGCGGCGGTCGTGTCGACCGGGGTATTCGTGCCGCGTTATGCGTTGAACGGCGCGGTGGGGTTTGCGATCGCGATCCCGCTGCTCGTCTCGTACCTGTCGCGGGATGCCGGCCTGGCGCCACTGATCCTGCCGGCGCTTCTTGCAAGCCTGTTCGCGCAGAGCGTCTACGCGTCAGTCGCTCACGCGCGCGACCCATTCGTGGACCCGTTCGCGCAGCGTCCGGCGCTCGCCGCCGCGACCGCCCAACCGCGCCCGGTCGTGATCACCGGCGGCGTCATGTATCTGCAGCTCTGGTTCTATGCACCGCCGGCCGCGCGCGCCCGCCTCTGGTACGTGGCCGATCCGGCGCAGTCGGTTCATTACACGGGCACGGACACGATCGATCGTGGCTATCAACAGCTCGCGCGGCTGACCGCGCTGAACACGTCCGACTATGCGACGTTCACCGCGCAGCAGCGGGCCTTTGTCGCCTACACCGCCGGATCGGGCTGGCTGTTACGCCGGCTGGAGGAAGACGGGGCACGGATCGATCGAACCGGTCACGAGCTCGGAGCGGCGATCCTTGACGTCGTCGTCACGAAGTGACGGATCGAGTGCTGGCTGCGGCCTCTCTAAAGCAGGGTGCTGAACAAGTGGCGCACCCGGACCTTCCGCCTGAGGCGGAAACTACACGAACTCCAACTAAGAGCTCTGTAGTTTCCGCTTTTAGGCGGAATTCACTTTCTCTCTAGCGCCGGCTACGACCCGCACGAGCCGCCGAGCGGCTGCACCGTCCACGCATCCAGCACGAGCACGTTCTCCCCGGGGGCCGGCATCGAGCTGGTTCCCGACGACATGGTGCCGCCGCCGACCACGACGCGCCCTCCCTTGAATTTCACGCCGGGTTCCATCAGCGCCGATTTCCGGATGAGCCCGCTGATCTCGACGCGGCTCTCGTTACTCTCCTTCACCACCTTCATCACGTCCTTCTTGCCGGCGATGCGGAAGCTGTGGCCGCGGACGATGGGTCCGCTGGTGGTGTCCTCCTGCCGGACGTCCGACGCTCTGAGCACGCGACCCTTGAGGCACCCGGTGACCGTCACGAGGAGCGAGTCCTTCGGCACCTTCGGACGGGGCTCTTCCTGCTGAAAGGTGAGCGGGGCGACGGCGAGTAGCAGTACAGCAGCGGCATTCGCGAACATGGAATCCTCCAACGAGCTGGCCTCCCACGATAACACGCGAGTCGCGCGATGACAGTCGCGGCGGCAGGCTCACGATTGGAACCGCAGCGCGCCGGACCACGGGGAACATGCGCGGTGGTCTATTTAACCTTCCACTCCTGGACACCGGCCGACACGTTTGGCTGCATGACGAGCTCGAGACGCAGCGCCGTCGCCGTCACCGGGGCGAAGCGGACGATGTTGAAGGCATCCTTCACCACGCCGAACTCGGCGCCTTCCACCGGTTTCCACGCGCCCCCGGTGTCCCGGTAGAGCAGACGCCAGCTTTTCGGTGCCCGCACGCCGCCCCGGCCCGTGTCGTCGAACCAGTAGACCTGCGTTTCCGATACGTTCGCCGGTTTGGCGAACGCCATCTCGATCCACTCACCCGGGCTGCACGGACGCGGCTGTGGCGATCCCGCCGCAGGCGCCGGCGGCGGCGCGGCGGCGCAGCCGTTCCTGGGCCACCAGTCGAAGTACGAGGTCGAGTCGTTCGAGGCGCGCGGATCTTCGCCGTCGATGATGTTGCGGATGTTCTTGGTGCTCTGCGAATGCGTCAACGTGGAGGTGGTGGCAATCGTCGGAAAGGGCGTGGGCCTTGCGGCACTGTCGGTTCGTGCCAGCCAGACCGCCATCTGTCCGCGTCCGCGGTTCGCCCAGGTCGCATAGGGGATCGCGACGAACGGCTGCTGTACTTTCCGGACGGCGCCTCGCTCGTCGTAAGACAGGCCGACGGCCTGTCCCTTCACCACGGCGACGCCGTTCAGCAGATCGGCGCGAAACTCGCTGGTCATCGCGCTGCCGTCCGGCAGAACGATGTTGCGGACCTTGCCGTTGGGATTGTCGGGCCACTCGGCCGCGTAGACGATCGGGCCGCGCTGAAGGGC
>JANPCT010000582.1:0-2807 GCA_031431095.1 Acidobacteriota bacterium
ACTCGAGTGGGCACCGGCGATCGGTACGATCGTGTTCCCCCGCATCCGCGGCGTCGCGGATGCGGGTCCGTTCCTCAATCGCCTCTTGCGTGAGCGGCGCACCGCGCTCGGACCGGGGGCTTTTTTCGAGGCGCCGGCGCACTTCCGGCTTGGCTGTGGCGGACATATCGGCACCATCCGCTCTGGCCTGACGAACCTGTCGGCAGCCCTCGACGAACTCAGTGGTCAGCCGGCTGCGCTGTAGATTACCGTCTCGCCGAAGCCGAGGACCTCGAAGGCGCCCGGCGTGACGCCGTGCGCGCGTCGCGCGGCGTCGAGTGCGCGGACGGGCTCATCGATGTCCTCGTCGGTCAGTTGAAACGTCCCGAAGTGCATCCCAACGCTATGGCGTGCGCGAACCTCGAGATGGGCGCGGACCGCCTCGTCCGGATTCATGTGCACCGGTCCCATGAACCATCGCGGCGCATACGCGCCGATGGGAAGGAGCGCGACGTCGATGGATCCGAATCGCTGTCCGATCTGCGCGAAGTGCCGCGAGTAGCCGGAGTCCCCCGCGAAGTAGATGGTGACGCCGTCGATGCGCAGCACGAATCCGCACCAGAGCGTCAGGTCGCGATCGAAAGGCGTACGCGCGGAAAAATGCTGCGCCGGCACACCAGTGATCTCGGCGCCGCGCGCGGTCACCGTGTCCCACCAATCCAGCGCCGGCGCCTCCCGCGGTTCACGAGCGTCCGTGCCGAACACGCCGAGCGGTGCGACGACGGCCGCGGTGCGATCGAAGAGGCGCAGCGATGAGTGCTGCAGGTGATCGTAGTGGTTATGGCTGACGAGGACGATGTCGACGTTCGGCAGCGCCGACGGCCGCAGGCCTGGCGGACGAACACGCGCCGGCCCCATGATGCCGAACGGACCAGCGCGCGTGGTAAAGACCGGGTCCGTGATGATGACCCGGGTGGCGGTTCGCAGCAAGAATGACGAATGCCCGATGAACGTTACGGCCACCTGACCGGGCGCGACGGACGCGGGCGGTGGCGGATACGAGATAAGGGGCACGTGTCGCGGCCAGGCGCTCTTCTCGCGCGTGCGGATCCAGGTGAAGACCGCGGACAGCGGTCTGGCGCGCGTATGCGGGTTGAAAAACCGCTTGCCGTCGCAGTGATCCGAGACGGGATAGGTGGACATGATGGCGCTTGGCGCCTGCGACTCCAGGAGCGCAGGAACCCCCTGAGAACCGCGACGACCCGGCGATAGAATACCGGGTATATCAGCCATCTAAATGATTCCGCGTCGGTGTGTAATAGACCGGCAGGAGGCATTTGTGACCAAACCCATGCTCGGCCTTGCGCTGGGCGGCGTACTCGGCATATTCGACGGCCTATCGGCCCTGGTATCCGCTCCGAACGACCCCGCCATCAAGGCCGGAATCGTCGGTATCGTTTTCGGCTCCACCTTCAAGGGGATCGTCACCGGTCTGCTGGTCGGCTGGTTCGCGAAGCGGACACACTCTCTCGGCCTGGCCATCGTCTTCGGGTTCGCCGTCGGACTGACCCTCGCGTTCTTTGTCTCGCTCGCCCAGAAAATGTCAGGCCAGCCGGCTTACTACTGGCAGATCATGCTGCCCGGCGCGATCCTCGGCATCATCGTCGGCTATGCGACCTTCACGCACGGAGCGCCGAAGCGCCTCGCCTGATCACGCGTCGTCGTGACCTTACGCCGCGAACGCGAGTTTGAGCGCCAGCGAGAGCAGCGCCACGGCGCTGATTGCCTCGAGGATGCGGCGCGACCTGCTCCGGTTCAGAGCCCGCGACAGCGTCCCGCCGATCGTGGCCCACGTCAGGTGCCAGGTGAACGCCAGGCAGACGTGGAAAGCCGTCAAGCCCAGCACGCTTCGTACTGCGGGCCCGTCGCGTGGAATGAATTGAGGAACGATGAGGAGGTAGAACGTCGCGAGTGATGGATTGAGAATGTTCGTGATGAAACCTTCGCGCGCGCTGCGTCCCAATGACGACGGCGGCGACGAAGGCGCAGTGCCGGGCGAAGGCTGTCGGTAAGTGAAGGCCGCGCGCAGTGATCGCAAACCCAGCCACGCCAGGTATGCCGTTCCCCCGAGGCGCAAGAGGGTCCAGGCCAATGGATTGCGCTGAAGGGCCAGCGCGAGGCCGAACGCCGTCAGCAGGCCGTAGCAGATCGATCCGGCATTCGCACCGATCGCTGTTGCGACGCCTGAGCGCGCTCCGCCGGCCAGGCTGTTGCGGAGGACGATTGAAGTCGATGCGCCGGGAGTCGCGACGAGCGGCACGGTTACCGCGGCGAACCCCCAGACGTTGAGTGGCACGGCGCGATCATAACAATCCCGCCGCGGCCTCGGCCGTGCAATCCCGGCGTGGCCCTGCTTCCTGGATGCGCCGGTCTTATTCGAGCCATAACCGCGCCACTGTGCTTGGCGACATACCCGCCCTCCGGGCCGACCCTGATCACGTTGCCCTGCGACCATGCGTCAGGTGGGCCTTCGGCGTGGGCCACAAAAATGGCACGCCGGGGAACGCACGCTTGACATCCGGGCCGCCGCTAGCCTACGCTTCAGGTGTTCGCGCTTGCCGCGGACATTTATCCAGAGTGGCTGAGGGACCAGGCCCGACGAAGCCACAGCAACCCGGCGCTAGAGCCAAGGTGCTAATTCCTGCCCGATAACCGGGACAGATGAAACCTCGGCCGACCCTTCAGGGACGGCCCGAAGCTCTCATCGATTAACAGCGGGACGTTGCCGCGGTACGAGTGTATCGCGCTCATCCCGTGGAAGGTTCGTC
>JANPCT010000583.1:0-2860 GCA_031431095.1 Acidobacteriota bacterium
GCGTCGTTGTCCGGCGTCAGCACGCCGGTGCCGGCTAGGCGCAGCGGCGCCGGTTGCGCGCCGCTGCCGGCGACATGGACGACGGCGTTGGTGAGGATCGGTTTGGCCGGCGTGACCGCCGGAAACCCGGCGACGTCCACCACCGCGCCAGGGCGCAGGTCCGGTTCCTGCTCCGTCTCGATCCGCGCCCCTCCCGTACCGTCGTCCACGTACAGCACGCTGCGCTGATGACGGAATGGCGCGGTGGTGGTGAAGTCGCGCACGTCGACGGGCCGCCCGCGCCTGTAGCCGGTGACGATGCCGCGGACCCGGATGCGGCGGTTCACTTCGCCGGCCGGAGAATAGTTGTACAGGCTGCGCACCGAGCGCGTCGGCAGCGCGAACGGGTCGGGCGCGGCCTCGATGACGCCGATGTCGGCCGTCCGTCCGACGAACAGGGAGACACCGCGCAGCTGTTCCGTCGATCCGAACAACGTGCCGATGTTGCCGCGCAGCCGCACCCGCGCGTCGACGAGGCGCGCGAGATCCGCATCGGTGAAATCCCAGAACGTCGCGCGCACCACGCCATCCTCGTAGGCGACGTCGGCGAACAGCGTGCGCAGCTTGGGATCCGACGGCAGCCACGTGCGCTGGATGACACCCTCGATCTCGACGTAGTCGCAGTCGTAACGCCCCGTCAGCATGGCCGCGAACGGAATCTGCTTGGCGCGCGGCATCGGCGCGTGTCCAAGGCGACGCATCGCGGTAGGACGGATGTTCGGGGCGAAGCCGCCGCGGGCCGTGCGGCCTTCGATCTCGACGACGTCGCCGCGGCGCAGCTCTCGCCAGAGCGGGATGGCGGCGAGGCGTTCCGGCGGGAAGACGAACTGGCCGAGCACCCCGTCGTGAATGATCAGCGACGCGTGCGCGCTTTCGTCCACGTGCGTCACGGTAGCGCGGACGTCGACGGGGTAGCCGCGGGCGGCCTCGTCCTGCGACAAGGCGCGGATGGCGCCGACGGTCGAGAGCAGCGGCAGCCGCGGACCCTCCTGCGGCGCGGCCGCGGCCGGCGCCGGCAGCGCGGCGAGCGCGATCAGCAGAGCGAGCCGGCCCAGCCGCCCCGCTACGCTCGAGCGGTATTCCTGCGACCTCACGCCGGCATCCTAGCGTGACGCCCGGGCCTTGACAATGGCGCCGCCCCGGAGGAACTCAACTGAGTCCTTTCCCCTCGACGCACTCGTACGCCCGTCCCGTCGCCACCGCCTTGAACTCCTCGGTCCTGCCGCTCGGCCACGCGATCACGACGCGGTCGACGCGATCGCGACGGCCGACACCAAAGGTGACCGGCAGTTCCGATTGCGACAGGTAGCTGGATCCGCTCTTCACCAGGCGCGACTGGGACGTGCCGCCGTGAAAGATTCTGACCGTTGCGCCGATGCCGTCGCGGTTGGAGGCGGTACCGGTCAGGCGGATCCGCAGGCTGCGGTTGTCGCCGGCCTGGTCGTTGCGGAAGAGGTACGCCGGGCCGTTGTTCGTGGTCATCAGTACGTCGAGATCCCCGTCGCGATCGAAGTCGCCGATAGCGAGGCCGCGACCAACCTTGGGCCTGGCGAAATCCGGATTCGCCGACGCGACGTCACGGAACGTCGCATCACCTTTATTGATGAACAGATGCGGCGCCTGCGCGTATCCGACGCGTCCGCGAATGCGCCGCACGGTCTCGTCGATGTGGCCGTTCGCCACGATCAGGTCGAGCGCGCCGTCGAGATCGAGATCGGCGAAGGCGCAGCCGAAGCCGAGTGTGTCGCGCGAGGGGGTGCCGATGCCCGCCTGAATGGCGACGTCGCTGTAGGCGCTGGGCTGCATCGGCCGATACAGCCCGATCATCTCGTTGTCGAAGTTGGTGACGGCGACGGAGGGACGGCCGGACTGATCGAGGTCGCCCGCGTCCACGCCCATGCCGGCGCGCGCCGCGCCGTCGCTGCTGAAGGCGACGCCGCTCTCGACGGCGATGTCGGTGAACGTCCCGTTGCGAAGATTGCGATAGAGCTTGTTCGGCTGCGTGTCGTTGGCGACGAACAGGTCGGGCCAGCCATCCTGATCGACGTCCAGCATCGCCACGCCCAGCGACTTCGAGCTCGGATCGAAGATGCCGCTGGTGGCGGTGACGTCCTCGAACGTGCCGTTGCGGCGATTGCGGAACAGCCAGCAGGTCTCGCCGTGGTACGCCTCCGGCGTGCAATACGACTTCTGCTTGCCCTCGCGGCTGCAGAACACGTCGCGCTCCGCGGACCACTTGACGTAGTTGCAGACGAACAGGTCGAGGAAGCCGTCGCGGTCGTAGTCCACCCACAGGGCCGACGTGCTGAACGCGGCGCGTCCGCCGAGCCCGCTCGTCTGCGTGACGTCGACGAAGGTACCCTTGCCGGTATTGCGGAACAGGCGGTTCTGTCCGACGCAGGTCATGAGGATGTCGGGGTAGCCGTCGTTGTCGTAGTCGCCGATCGCGACCCCCATGCCGTACATCTCGACGTCGAGCCCGGCAGATCGCGTCACGTCGGCGAAGGTGCCGTTGCGGTTGTTGCGATACAGGCGCAGCGTTGATCGCTGCCGGCGGTGACCGGGCCAGTCCATGCCGTTCACCAGCAGGATGTCGGGCCAGCCGTCGCGGTCGTAATCGAGGATCGCGAAGGAGCGCCCGTCGCCCGGGTCGTCGAGCCCTGTGATGCCGGAGATGCTCACGAAGTCCTTGCCGCCCCTGTTGAGATAGACCGAATCGCGTTCGTTGCCGCTGAATGAAGCCCCGCCCTTGATCTTGCGGTCCAAGGGAAGGCTTTGCGCATCCTGGATCGCACCGTTATGGCGGAACTTCGAGAATCCG
>JANPCT010000584.1:0-2044 GCA_031431095.1 Acidobacteriota bacterium
CGAACCGGGTGCCCCCGCCCACTGAGAGCGTCAGATCGAGCGACGACAACATGGTGAACCGCAGATCGATCTGCCCGCCGGCGGTCGCCGCTCTGCGCCGGATGGCGGACCGGTCGAGATTCGTGACGAGTCCCCCGGCGAACAGCGCCGGCCGGAGGAAGCTCAGATAAAAGCCCGGCGTGCCGGCGCGGCTGAAGCGGATGGGCGGCAGTTCCCATTCCACCAGCGAGCGGACGAAGTTTCGCCCCGCGATATCGTTCAGCCGCGCGCCCGGGAACGCGTAGTGTTCGCGGAACCGCTTGATCTCGCCGCGATCCACATAGTTGTTGCCGAACCCGCCGAAATAGAAGTTCGCGAAGGGCTCGCTGGCCCGATGCGGCGAAACCCCGCCGGCGGTGCGCAGCCAGACCGACGAGTGTCCGGCGGGGAGCGCGCGTCCGACATCGTAGTGGCCGAACAGCCGCGTGAACACCGAGGCGTTGACGTCGTCGGTGTGCAGGGTCGCCGACCAGACCGTCCCCTTCTCGTCGTCCACGTGGCCCAGCGAGGACCGCACATCGGTGTAGGACAGCTCGGCCTCCCCCGAATACAGCCGGTCGATCTTCACGGCGACGTTCTGGTACTGCGGCAACTGGTCGAGATTGCCCGCCACCACCCCCTGCAGCGTGAGCGTCATCCGCTTCGGCTGGTCGAAGAGCAGGGTGTTCGCGTGCGCGATCGTCACGTTGTAGCCTTTTCGGCTGACCTTGGTCGGTCCGAACAGGTCGTAAAAATCCGCATCGTTCCATGCCGCGTGCGCCTTCCAGTCGTAGCGCTCGTAGTCGGCTCGCACGTGCACGCGCTCCCGCCCGGGGATATTGCTCCACGGCGATACCGAGATCGAGGCGCTGGCGCGATTGAGTTGCAGCGGGTCGGAGAAATTCACGCGCCAGCCGATCGCCTGCGTCTGCTTGTAACCCTGCACGATGGGGTAGAAGGACTCGCGCTGGAGGCCGCCCCCGAGCCGGTAGACCCCGGGCGTCGGCGCCGCCGGCTGGCTCGTCGCGGTCGTCGCCACTGGGGCCGCCGGCGCCGCCGAGCCGACCAGCCATGTCTTGAGCACGGGATGCTTCGCGATCGTCCGTTCGCCGAGGAACGTAATCGGCGCCACGTCCTCGATCGGTTTCGCGACGATGCGCGCGGGCACGAACCCCTGGCCGGTATAGCGAAACACGATCAGTTCGTCGCCGCCGAGCGGAATGGGGCGGAAGAACCCGCTGTCCGTGTTGCTGACCGCGTCCACCTTTCCGGCCGCCAGGTCGTAGCGGAAGATGTTGGAGACGCCGGTGAAGTACGAGCTGCCGTACAGGAACCGGCCGTCGGGCGAGAAGACGAAATTGTTCGGCACGCCGCCGCCGAAGTCGAACTGCGCGACCGGCGTGGCGTCCCCTGCGAGCACCTTGTCCGTCGCAAGCACGCGCACAGTCTGCTTACCCTTGATGTCGCCGAATGACGCGGCGAGCCGCGTGCCATCCGGGGAGACGTCGAGATCGTAGAGAATGGTCCCGTACGGGAACGTCACGATCTGTTTCCAGTCGTGGTACGGCGGCTCGATCCGTACCAGCGTGTGGAGTCCGTTCAGCGAGCGCACACCCCACAGCGACTTGTCGGCGCGATTGAAGGCGAGGTCGCCGACCCGGAGGTCCTTCTGCAGCAGCGTGACGCGCCGCGTGCGCTGATCGATCGCCATCAAATCGCGGTGCGCGTGGTTGTCGGTGTTGAAGAAGATCGTGCCGGCAGGATCGTAGGCGACCGACGTGACCTGATACAGGGCCGGGTCTTTGATGTCGACGAGGTGCCCGGGCGTCCCCGTGTCGAGCGAGATGAACCCCAGATGCGCCACGGTGCCCGGCGCATTGAACCCGGCGTACAGCGTGTTGGACTGCCGATCGAGGAACGCCCGCGAGACGGATCCCAGCGCCCGCTGCGAGAGATCCGTGAACGGCGTCAGGGGGTATTTTCGGATGGCCTCCAGGTTCGTCTGCTGAAACGTCCTCTCGTGGGC
>JANPCT010000585.1:0-9309 GCA_031431095.1 Acidobacteriota bacterium
GCCCTTCAGCCTCAGGAACCCACCCCCCCCATCAACACAAACTCCATGCCGCCAGAGGTTCTGCGGCCGGCCGGCTACGTCGCCGGCCGCGTCGCGTCTCCCCCGGTGGTGCTCTCGGCGTCGCAGCCGGCTGCTGCCGGCCATGTCTACGAGCTGCGGACCTATACCGCGGCCGAAGGCAAGTTCGCGAACGTGAACGCGCGCTTCCGCGACAACACCCGCCGCATCTTCGAGAAGCACAACATGAAGAGCATCGGCTACTGGACCCCGCTCGAGGGCCCGACGGCCGAGACGACATTGATCTATCTCCTCGAGCATCCGAGCCGCGAGGAAGCGCGCAAGAACTGGGCGGCATTCAGTGCGGATCCGGAGTGGCAGAAGGTCAAGGCCGAATCCGAAACCGGCGGCCGGATTGTGGCGAAAGCCGAGTCCGTGTTCCTGAATCCGACCGACTACTCGGCGCTCAAGTAAGCTCGCGATCTGAATTGCCACGGGACCCAGAAGCAGTACATCAGTGCGGTGAGGGCTCCGCCTGCGAGCAGCAGCACGACTCGACCGTCAGCAACAGGGCCGAGACATCGATCAGCCACTTCCAGATGTCGCCGGTGTCGCGCCCTTTGTGCAGATCGTTGGCGATCGCGACCAGGCCGTGGCGCGATTCGGTCAGCTCGTAGGTGCGGTGCGGCGTTCGACGACTGCGTCGGCGGTGTAGCCGGGGCCTTTGACCAACCTCCTCCGTCGCAGCCGCATCGTATACGCTGTCTCCCGGTGATCGTGATGCTGATGGGCCCGCCGGGCTCCGGGAAGGGTACGCAGGCCGTCCGACTGGCGGAGCGCTACGCGGTGCCGCACATTTCTACGGGCGACACGCTGCGCGCTGCCGTCAAGGCGGGGACGCCGCTGGGACGCCAGGTCGCCGAAACGCTCGCCTCAGGAGGCCTTGTCGGGGACGAGCTCATCACCGACCTGGTCCGCGAGCGGCTGCTGGCGCCGGACGTGAAGGCCGGGTGCATTCTCGATGGGTTCCCGCGCACCGCAACCCAGGCCGTCGCACTGGACACGATGCTCGATGCCGAGGAGCTGATTGTCGTCCTGCTCGTCGCGTCCGACGAGGACATCATCCGGCGCCTGGCGTCGCGGCGCATTTGCGACGCGTGCGCCATCACCCAGTCCATTCTGGACGACGAGGACCGCGACGGCTGTCCCTACTGCGGCGGCAACCTGATCATCCGACCGGACGATCACCCCGATACCGTGCGGCGGCGCCTCTCCACCTACGCGCAGTTCGCGACGCCGGTGATCGAGTACTACCAGGATCGTTCGTGTTTCGGAACCTTCGACGGACTGCAGAGCGCCGCGAACGTCACCGCGGCCGTCTGCGCCCACATCGAGCGCGCGTCAAAGCGCCGGGTGTGATGGGGCGGACCACCATTCCGCGGGCCGTGAACCGAAATCGCCGAGCGCCTGGTCGAGGCCACTATCGAGACCGGCGCCGCGAGGCCTCTCGTCACCGAGACGCCGGCTGCTCGGTGGTCGCCGCACCGGCGCCCTTCTTCTTGAACAGCTGAGCGACGTCGCGCTTGCCACGATCCTGGTACGACACGCCTTTGTCCATCCATTCGGGACGCGGTTTGCCGAGCAGGTAGTGATCGAAGAACTCGTCCATGTGGACGGTCCAGTACTTCATGTTGTCGCGGCTGCGCAGGCCATGCCGTTCGCCGTTGAACGTGAACATGTAAGCCTCCTTGCCGAGTCGCCGCATGGCGCTGATCCACTCGATGCCCTGCTCCCACGGCACCGCATCGTCCTCATCGTTGTGAATGGTGAGGTACGGCGTCTGCACCTTCTTGACCCAGAAGATCGGGGAGTTCTCGATGAACTGGAGCGGCGCGTCCCACGGCGGGGCGCCGATGCGCGACTGCGTCTTCTCGTACTGGAAGGCGCGCGACATGCCCGTGCCCCAGCGGATGCCGCCGTAGGCGCTCACCATGTTCGACACCGAGGCGCCGGCTTCGACGGCAGCGAACAGGTTGGTCTTCGTCACGAGGTAGGTGATCTGATAGCCGCCCCACGAATGCCCCTGGATGCCGATCCGCTTCGGATCGATGAAACCCATCGCCAGCACCGTCTGCACGGCGGGGATGACGCACTTCTCCGCGCTCTGTCCGGGATAGCCCGTCTCGTAGACGATGTCAGGACGCAGGACGATGTAGCCGTTGCTGACATAGCGGGGGATGTTGATGCTGGTGCCGACGTTCGGGGCCGCATAGCTGTGCAGTCCCTGCGTCAGCTCCTCGTAGATGTAGACCATCAGCGGATACTTCTTATTCGGATCGAAGTTGTCCGGCTTGGTCAGCATCGCGCGCAGTTTCTTGCCGTCGGCGTTGACGTATTCGATCAGCTCGGACGTGCCGCCGATGTAACCGGCTGCCTGCGGGTTGGCGTTCGATACCTTCTTCATGTGCTTGAAGGTCGTGTCACTCGTCCACAGATCGGGAAACTCCTCCGTGCGCGACAGCGTGAAGACAAGGGTGTCGGCCGCTTTCGCCTTGGTGACGGCGCCGAAGGCCTTGTCGAGCATGACGACCTTCTCCGGCGCGGCGGTCGCGGCGAGACTGGCGAGGCGATAAAAACCGCTCGCGCGGGTGCGGTCGTTGACCGCCGAGAGCAGCAGCGGCTTGTTCGCCGGGACGAACAGTTCGTCCGGATCGAAGGCGCGGTACCGGAACGTGACCTCCTGCTTGCGTCCCTCGCCGGCCGTGACCAGCCGCGCGCTGGTGCCGTCGGGCTTCACCTCCCAGATGTCGAACTTGTCGTACAGGAGGACGGACCTGTCGTCCGCGGTCCAGCCGCCGGTGCCATAGGCGCCGGGAAGATCAGGCGTGTTGTTTTCCTGCTGGAAGCGCGCGCCGATCTTTTCCGTGAGGTTGACGCGCGCGCCGTCGGCGACGCGATAGGTGAGCCAGTGCCCGGCTTTCTCGTCGAAGTGCAGGACGTACCTGCCGCCCGGGGAAAGAGTCGCGGTGTTGCCCCAGTGCTCGAGCACCTTCTTCGGCTTGCCCGACTTGAGGTCGAGCAGGTAGACGTCGTTGTAGCTCTGATCCCAGGAGATTTCCTGGCGGTAGGGCATGTCGGAGGTCCCGATCAGCTGCGCGGGGTCGTCGGTGGGGTTCACGTTCGGCAGGTCCGGCGTGGCCAGTTGCACGAACCGCCTGTCGGCGAGATGGACCACGGCGCGATAGCTGCGCTCGCGCTCCTGCTGCTCGCGCACTTTCTGCATCGGCTGGATCAGGGGATCCTTGTAGCTCCAGAGATCCACTTTCACCGGTTCGGGTTCTTTGTCGGCAGGATCGCGCGGCGCAACCGGGGGCGGGCCCGTCCCGAGATACAGGCGCGCGCCATCCTTCGAGAAGCGCGGGGCGGCGAACTCGCTGACGACCAACCCTTTCGGCATGCCCGGCGTCGTCGCGCCGACGACTTCGCTCGCCGCGGCATCGCTCGCCTTCCAATAGTAGAGGCGATACGGCGACACCTTCTGGGTGTACTCGGCTTCGTCGCTCAGGAACGCCAGCTGCGTGCCGGTGTCGTCGAACGCCAGGTTCTTGTAGTGGCCACGCCCCGCGTGCAGCGTCTTGACGGCGCCGTCGCTGCTGCGGCGCGCGAAGACGCCGTCCTTCGCGGCGTCGGGTGACGACACGGCATACGCGATCCAGTCGCCATTCCGGTTCCACTCGTACTCGTTCACTTCCAGGACGGTAATTTCGTCACAAGTCGCCAGATTGCGGATGATCAAATCGGCACCGGGGTCTTTGCGCTTCTCACGCGCCGACGCTGGCGCCGCGGCGGTGCCGGCCGCGGGTGTCGTTGCGGCCGCGGCTCCTGGCGTACCGCGCCCTGCCGCACCCGCGGCGCCGCGGCCGCCGCGTCCGCCACCGCCGAGCCCCTTGTGATAGGCCAGCAACGCCGAGGATTTCTCAGGGAGGCTGAAGCTGCCCACCTTGTCGAAGGCCTTCACCTGCCCATCGGCAAGAGTCATGATGCCGAGACCGGTCCGCGGCGTGCGCGCCGCTGCCCCGCGTCCGCCCCGCGCGCTTGACGGTTCCGCCGCCGGCGTCTCGCCGCTCGGATCGGCCGCAGCTTCCTTGTCCTCTTCGGCCTTCAGCTGCGCAATCGTGAAGACGAGGAACCTGCCGTCGGGCGTGAACGCCGGCGCCGTGCCGCGCGCGTGCTTGAACTCCTGCCCGCTGCGCAAGTTGCGCACGACGAGCTCGCCGTCTTCACCCTGCGCCGACGTGGCATACGCCAGCCATTGCCCGTCGTCCGACAGCCGCGTTCCCTGAATTGACTTCCAGTAGTCCACCACGTCGTAACCGAGCGGGCGCTTGCCGCCTGACGGGGTCTGCGCGGTGAGAGACCACTGAAGCGCGAGCAGCCCGCCGACAAGGGTGATGATCGTTCGGCCGTGCAGCCGCAGACGCATTGAGACCTCCAGAAATCGAGCGGAACGCGTCGGAACCGCCGTCATTCTATGTCAGGCCCCCGGGGTCAGGGGGCTCCGCGGCCATATCGACGGAGCAGCGCACGCAGCGCGTCGATCGGGATCGCCGGAACGGTGCGTCCGTTCGCGCGTGGGCCTACTTGACGGCATCCCATTGCCGGAAGTTCCCATAAGATCTAGACTTAACCCTTTGCGGTAAACGATCCGGGCCTCTCTGTCGTTCACCATGGAAGATAGTTCCTTGTCTGCCAGAATGCCCAGCCACCTGCGTAAAATTGCCGTCTTTGCCCTTCTCAGCGTCACTTTCGTTGCCTGTTCGAGCCAGAAAGCGGCAGACACGCCGGCAACGCCGGGTGCGGCGCCGGGAACGCCCGGCGGCGGCCGGAGCGGGCCGGCTGGTGGTGGACGACGTGGAGGCGGTGGTCCCGTTCCGGTCGTCACCGCCAAGGCGATGGCGAAATCGGTGCCTGTGACGATTCCCGCCGTCGGAACGGCCGAGCCGCTGCAGACGGTTCAGATCCGCGCGCAGACGACCGGACAGTTGAGTGCGGTGCACTTTTCCGAAGGGCAGAGCGTCACCAGGGGGCAGCCACTGTTCACGCTGGACGCGCGGTCTTTCCAGGCGGCGCTTTCGCAGGCCGAGGCCGTGCTGGCGCGCGACACCGCGACCGCCAACAACGCCGAGCGCCAGAAGGCGACCTACGAGGATTTGTTCAAGCGCGGCCTCATCCCGCGCGACCAGTATGAGACGCAGCGCGCCAGCACCGAATCCCTGCAGGCGACACTCGCGGCCGACCGCGCCGCGGTCGACAACGCCAAGCTGAACCTGGCGTATACCCGGATCACCGCGCCGGTGTCGGGCCGCACCGGTGCGCTTGGCGTGCATGTCGGCGACCTGGTTCGCGCCAATGACGCGACGCCGCTCGTTGTGATCAATCAGCTCGCGCCGATCTACGTGTCGTTCGCGGTGCCCGGGCGATATCTCGGTGACATTCGCCGCTACCAGGCGAAGAAGGCGCTGGTCGTGACCGCGCGCGGGCAGGCCGCCATTCCGCCGGGCGGCCAGGCGCCGGCCCCGCCGACACCGCAGAGCCAGGCGCAGCAGGTGGCGCCGGGGCAGGGCGCGACCGCCGCCGTGATCGAGGGATCGCTCGAAACCGGACGCGTGACCTTCATCGACAACACCGTGGATCCGACGACGGGCACGATCAAGTTGAAGGGTACGTTCGCCAACACCGATCAGGGCCTGTGGCCCGGGTTGTTCGTGACCGTGACGCTGCATGTCACAACGGACCAGAACGCGATCGTGGTTCCGGCGACGGCCGTGCAGCCCTCCGCGTCCGGCCAGTACGTCTACGTGGTGGGGCCGGACCGGACCGCACAGGTGCGGCAGGTGACCGTCTCCCGGCAATCCGGCGAGGACATGATCATTGCCGCAGGCGTGGCGGCGGGCGAGGAAGTGGTGATCGACGGGCAGCTCCGGCTCACGCCAGGAGCGCAGGTGTCGATCGCGAGCGGGCGCGGCGACGGCGCGGCGCGCGGCGGTAACGGGGGCGGCGGCCAGGGCGGCGGCCAGCGCGGCGAGCGCGGCAGGCGCGGGGGCTCGTAACATGAATTTCGCGGAAACCTTCATCCAACGGCCGGTCGCGACGACGCTGCTCGTCCTGACGATCCTGATCTTCGGCGTCATGGGCTACACGCGGCTGCCCGTGGCCGACCTGCCGACCATCGACTATCCCGTCATCCAGGTCAACGCGAACCTGCCGGGCGCGAATCCCGACACGATGGCGTCGACGGTGGCAACGCCGCTCGAGAAACAGTTCGCGACGATCTCGGGGATCACCTCGATCAGCTCGCGCAGCGGCCAGGGCGGCACCAGCATCTCGCTGACGTTCGACCTCGATCGCAACATCGACGCCGCGGCGCAGGACGTACAGACGGCAATCGCGCGCTCGGCGCGCGGGCTGCCTCCGGGCATGCCGACCCCGCCTTCCTACAACAAGAGCAACCCCACGGACATGCCCGTGCTGTTCCTGACGCTGACGTCGGACACGCTGCCGATGGCGCAGGTCGATCGCTACGCCGAGACGGTGCTGGCGCAGCGGCTCTCGATGGTCACCGGCGTCGCCCAGGTCATGGTGTTCGGCGCGCAGAAGTACGCGGTCCGCGTCGACCTCGACCCGACCCAGCTCGCGGCGCGCCAGATCGGCATCGATCAGGTCACACAGGCAATCAACGGCTCGAACGTCAACCGCCCGACCGGCACGCTCTTCGGCCCGAACCGTAACTTCGTCGTCCAGTCCAGCGGCCAGCTGATGTCCGCCGAACAGTTCCGCCCCATTGTGGTCGCGTACCGCAACGGTAATCCGGTGCGGCTCGAAGAGGTCGCGCGCGTCTACGACGGCGTCGAGAACCCGCGCAACGCGAGCTGGTACAACGGCAAGCCCGCGCTCTATCTCGGCATCCAGCGCCAGCCCGGCACCAACACGGTCGAAGTGGTCGACCGCGTCAAGGCCATCCTGCCGGAACTGCAGGCGCAGCTGCCTGGTTCGATCCAGCTCGCCGTCCGGAGCGATCGCTCCGTCTCGATCCGTGAATCGGTGCACGACGTCAAGTTCACGCTGGTGCTCACGGTCGTCCTTGTCGTGCTCGTCATCTTCCTGTTCCTGCGCAACCTGTCGGCCACGATCATCCCCAGCCTGGCGCTGCCGTTCTCGATCGTCGGCACCTTCGCCGTGATGTGGGCGCTCAACTACAGCCTCGACAACCTCTCGCTGATGGCGCTGACCCTGTCGGTCGGGTTCGTCGTCGACGACGCCATCGTCATGCTGGAGAACATCGTCCGGCACATGGAGATGGGCAAGACCCGCATGCAGGCGGCGCTGGACGGCTCGAAGGAGGTCGCGTTCACGATTGTCTCGATGACGGTGTCCCTGGCGGCGGTGTTCATCCCGATTCTCTTCATGGGCGGCATCGTCGGGCGCCTGATGCACGAGTTCGCGGTGACGATTGGCGTGGCGATTCCCGTGTCGGGTCTGGTCTCGCTGACGCTGACGCCGATGCTGTGCAGCCGCTTCCTGCAGCCGCTGCACACGATGAAGCACGGCTTCTTCTACAACACGATCGAGCGGTTCTTCGACGCCTGGCTGCGCGGTTACGGTTGGACGCTGCGGCAGACGATCCGGTTCAAGGGCGCAACCATGGCGGTATCGGCGCTGCTGCTCGTCGGCACCGTCTACCTGTTCCAGATCGTCCCAAAGGGCTTCATTCCCAGCGTCGACACGGGGCAGATCAACGGCGGCGTCGAGTTCGCCCAGGGCGTCGGCTACGAAACAACGATCGTGCGGATGCGCCAGTTGATGGACATGCTGCAGAGCGATCCGAACGTGGCGGCGTTCACGGCGGACTCGGGCGGCGGACGCCTGAACATCGACCTGAAGCCGCGCGCCGAACGGCCCGGCAAGAGCGCCGACCAGATCATCGATGAGCTTCGGCCGAAACTGAATCGCATTCCGGGGATCCGTGTCAGCCTGACGAATCCGCCGGCCATCCGCATCGGCGGCGGGCCGGGCGGCGGACGCGGCGGCGGCGGCGCTTATCAGATCGCCTTGCAGAATCCCGACACGGAGGAGCTCTACCGGGTGGCGCCGCAATTCGAGGCGAACCTCCGCGAGATTCCGGGCCTGCAGGACGTCAACTCCGATCTCCAGCTGCGGACGCCGCAGCTGACGGTCGATCTCGATCGCGAGCAGATCGCCGGCCTCGGGCTCACCGTCGATCAGGTGCAGTCCGCGCTGTCGTCCGCCTACAGCGCCAGACAGGTGTCGCAAATCTTCGCGCCCGACGATCAGTACCAAGTGATGATGCAGGTCGCGCCGGAGTTCCAGCAGAATCCCGCGGCCCTGTCGATGCTCTACGTGCAGGGCGCGGGCGGCAAGCTGATTCCGTTGTCCTCGGTCGTCACCACGCGCCAGACCGTCGGACCGCAATCCATCAATCACATCGGCCAGCTGCCGTCGGTAACCTTGTCGTTCAACCTGCAGCCCGGCGTCGCGCTGGGCGACGCGCTTGGCCGCGTGCAGGAAATGGCGCGGCAGACGCTGCCAGACACCGTGACCGCCACGCCGCAGGGGACCGCCCAGGCGTTCGAAGAGTCGATGCGGGGACTCGGTTGGATTCTCGCCCTGGCCATTTTCGTGATCTACGTCGTGCTCGGAGTGCTCTACGAGAGCTTCATCCACCCGATCACGATTCTCTCGGGCCTGCCGTCGGCCGGCTTCGGTGCGCTGCTGACGCTGCTGATCTTCAAGCAGGATCTCGACATCTACGCCTTCGTCGGCATCATCATGCTGGTCGGCCTCGTGAAGAAGAACGGCATCATGATGATCGACTTCGCCATCGAGAGGCGCCGTGAAAGCGAGATCGGTCCGGCCGACGCGATCTACGAGGCCTGCCTCGTGCGTTTCCGCCCGATCATGATGACGACCATGGCGGCTCTCATGGGCACGCTGCCGATCGCGCTCGGCATCGGCGCCGGCGCAGAAGCCCGGAAGCCACTCGGCCTGGCGGTGGTCGGCGGCCTCCTGGTGTCACAGACCCTGACGCTCTACGTCACGCCGGTGTTCTACGTCTACATGGAGAACATGCAGGATTGGCTCAAGCGGCGGAAGCGCGTCAAGCAGCCCGTTCTCGCCGTCGCCGGCCACGAGCACGCGGCGAAATAGGCTTTAGGACTTGGGCCTTAGCCTGTCGAGGTCCCCGCCGGCCCGTTGGTGCGGGTGGGCGTTTTACACGACCACGCCTCGCGGGTG
>JANPCT010000586.1:0-1857 GCA_031431095.1 Acidobacteriota bacterium
CTCGGCGCCGACGCCGACGACAGCGAGATCGACGTCCCAGGCCGAATCCGCGCACAGTTCCTGCCACGCCGCGAACAGCAAATCGAAGCCCTTGCGTCGATCGCCGAGCGCTCCGATGAACAGCGCCAGCGGCGCATCCTCACGCGCCAGCCTCGTCCGCGCCTCGCGGCGCACGTCCTCGGCGATCGGACCGAACTGATCTGCATCGACGCCATAGAACACCACGGCGACCCGCGCCGCATCGACGCCGTAGCAGCGCCGCACATCGGCCGCCGTGCGGGCGCTGTTGCAGATGATCGCCGGCGCCGTGGTGATGGTGGCGGCTTCCTGTTTGAGGAACCGCGTTCGGCCCACCGCGGCAGCAATCCGCGCCCGGGGGCCCGCGGCTACCTGCGGTGCATATGCCGCGTGCAGATAGTGCACCCACGTCGGCGCCGTCCATCGGGTATTGCCGCCGTTCGACAGCAGGCGCGTCGCCGGACCGAGGCGCCGCGCGGTTCGTGCAGCGGCGCGCGCCAGCAGCGGTGCGCCGAGCAGGTGCGATCCGAGTGGACGCGCCGCATGGTGCACGGTGACGCCAGGCAGCGCTGCGAGATCCGGCCAGACACGATGCGCGATGAGATGCACGTCGCGGCCGGAGATCGCCAGGTATCGCGCCAGGGCGTGATTGGCCCGATCCATGCCGCCGCGCGGTGTGAAGTCGCCCGCCGCAAGAGCCCAGCGTGTCAGATGACCGGCCTCACGCCATAGCGGGATGCGACGCCGTGCAGCGCCCCCGCGAGGAACCAATACTGAATCCCGACCTGCGCGACAAATGGGGTGAAGCTCACGATCATCAGCGCCGGCCCGAGGCCGGCCGCCAGGATCACCGCCGCGCAGATCGCCAGCCGCGGAAACTGCGTCGCCTGCGCGATTCGCAGTTGCGTGATCGACGTGATGACAAGCGCGGCCAGGTAGAGAAACACCATGACGATGCCGCCGTCGATCATCCAGCCGGTGAATTGAATTTCCGCCCAGATGCCGGCACTGGTTGGATTGGCGGAGCCGAAGTAGCCCGACGCCATCCCCCACCGCCCGAGTCCCGCACCGAGCGGGTATTGGAACAGTAGGTCGTAAAACGTGTAGCTCAGGAGGTCGCCGCGCGCGCCTTTGTATACGGTCAGCGGGTCGCTTGCGAACAGAGAATTGACGCGCTCCGTGATCGCTTCGCCACCCAGCGCCACGGCGAGAGACAACGCCACGATCACGACCCCGCCGGCGAGAATCCCGAACTGAGTCGCGCGGGCGACTCGCCCCTGTCGCATGGCAACGACCGCGTACGCCACCATCATCAGGACGGTGGCGACCAGGCTGATGCGCACCTGGCTCAAATAGATTGCCGCCAGCCCCGCACCGGCAATGGCCAGCGAGAGTGCCCTCTTCCAGATTGGACTTGCGCTGACGGCAAACACCAGTCCCAGCAGCGCCGCGAAACTCGCGGGGCCGGCGACCGCACCGGGCGTGTCGAACAGACCCGGCGGCCGGATGATGTGCTGTCCGCGGGCGCCGAGGTAGGTGACGGCGCCGAGACCTCCCTCACCGCTGGTGACCACGCGCGAGAACTCGGCCGGCAGCCAGCGCGTCGGGTCGTAGACCTGCAGCACGCCGACGACCGCATTCGCGCCCGAGCACAGCAGCAATATCCAGATGATGCGCGCGAGCTGCTCCGGCGACTTGACGAACTCAGGCGCCCAGAAGAGCGGCGCCAGCACCGCGAAATAGACCGCCATATGCGCGATGCCGCCGAGCAGCGACGAGGTCTCCGGATGAAAGAGCATCAGGGCGAGCAGCGCCATGATCGCGGCAATCCACGGCTGC
>JANPCT010000587.1:0-1548 GCA_031431095.1 Acidobacteriota bacterium
TGCTCGGCGGCGCGCTCCCGTGGACCGGCTATCTCGCCGGTGCCCTGTGGAGCGTGCGACCTGTCTCCCCCGTCTCCCCTGTCTCGCCTGTCCCGCCGGAGCCTTGGCCGAGGCGGAGACTCTGGGCCTGGTTCGCGATCGGCTTTCTCTTCCTCAGCATCGGCGAGTCCAAGCTCGTCACCTACGCGCTGCCGCTCTTCCCCGTGCTGGCGCTTATCGCCGGCGAGTATCTGTCGGCGTCGTTCGACGGCTCCCTCAGCTACGGCCTGCGTGGGGACAGCCGGCTGTTCAGGTGCGGGCTCGCCGCGCACATCCTGTCGCTCGCGCTGCTGCCGGCGGTGGGCGTGGTCTTCGTCCAGTGGAAATTCGGCGCCGTGCCGGCGTGGGTCTGGCTGGGGGTCGCGCTGTTGGCCGGGCTCACGCTCGACGCCGGCCGTCGCGCGGCACGCGCGCCGGACGCCGAGGGCTTCACGGCCGGCATTGTCCGCATGGCCATCTTCACGATCGCCGGCCTGATGATCGTCGCGCCGCGGGCAGCGGCCTGGATGACGAGCCGCGACCTGGCGGCGAGCCTCAATGCCGCCGGCACCCTGCCGCCGCGCGTCTCGGTGGTGGATGAGCGCATCGGGTCGCTGATCTTTTATCTCGATCGGCCGCTGCGCGCGCAGGCCACGGCCGATCGCGTGGACAACCCCTCTTTCTCCGAGGCGATCGCGCGGGTCCGCACCGATCCGCCGGACGCCCTGATTGCCGTGCGCAACAGCCAGCTGCCACGATTCAACCGCCTGTTCGCCTCGCCACCGGCCCCCGACGGCGCCGCGGGCACCTTCACGCTATTCCGCGCCGAAAGGCTGCGCGCGGCGCTGTCCGATCGATGAGACCGACGCCGGTTCGATCAGGCGTGCGGGTTGAAGCGCCGCCAGTCGATCCGGTATTTGCGAATCTTGTAGTTGATCATGCGGGGTGTGGCCTGGAGCAGTCGGGCCGCCTTCGCCCGATTGCCCCGCGCCATCTTCAGCGCGTCCTGAATGACGTCCTTTTCGAAGGCCGCGAGCGCCGCGCCGAGCGGCTGGGACGCGGACGCATCGCTGGTGTCCGCCATCTGCAGCGTCGGCGGCAGGTGATGCGCGTGGACGACGTCGCCGTCGCACACCAGCACCGCGCGCTCGATGACGTTCTGCAGCTCCCTGACGTTGCCCGGCCAGTGGTACGCCATCAGCATGTCGATGGCCGGGGTCGAGATGCGCCGGATCCGCTTGCGATGGTCGGCCGCTAGGTTCTCGAGAAAATGGTCCGCGAGCAAGAGGACGTCGGTCTTCCGATCCCGGAGCGGAGGCACGAAGATGGTGAAGACGTTCAGACGGTAGAGCAGGTCCTCGCGAAACGTGCCGGCGGCGATCGCGTCCTCGAGATGCTTGTTGGTCGCCGCGATCAAACGGACATTGACCTTGCCCGGTTCGACGCCGCCGACCCGCTCGAATTCGCGCTCCTGCAGCACGCGCAGCAGCTTGATCTGGGTGGCGAGGTTCACGTCGCCGATCTCGTCGA
>JANPCT010000588.1:0-2097 GCA_031431095.1 Acidobacteriota bacterium
TGATCTCGGCGATCAACGAGGTCGAGACCGCCGTGCAGGCGATGAAGCACGGCGCCTACCACTACATCACCAAGGATTTCGACTACGACGAGCTGCGCTCGCTCGTGCGCAACGCGTGCGAGCGGCAGGATCTGAATCGCCAGGTGATCACGCTGAGCGCGCAGGTCGCCGAACAAAGCGAGCGCGAGTTCATCCTGGGTCCGTCGCGGCAGATCCGCGACATCGTCGATCTCGTCCAGCGCGTGGCGAAGCTGTCGGCGACGGTGTTGATCCTGGGCGAGAGCGGGACCGGGAAGGAGTTGCTGGCGCGGCTGCTCCACAAGGAATCGGGACGCGTCGATGCGCCGTTCATCGCGGTCAACATGTCGGCGATCCCGCACGAGCTCGTCGAGAGCACGCTGTTCGGGCACGAGCGAGGGGCATTCACCGGCGCGGTCAAGCAGCAGCTCGGGAAGTTCGAGCTGGCGGCGGGCGGGACGCTCTTCCTCGATGAGATCGGTGACTTGCGCGTCGACTTGCAGGCCAAGCTGCTCCGCGCCATCCAGGAAGGGGAGATCGAGCGGGTTGGCGGTACTAAACCGATCCGCACCGACTTCCGCCTGATCGCTGCTACGAACATCGATCTGGAGCGCGCCGTCAAGGACGGACGCTTCCGCGAGGATCTCTATTACCGCATCAACGTGATCCCCGTGCGGATGCCGCCGCTGCGCGACCGTATCGACGATCTGCCGGAGCTGGCGCGGCTGTTTCTCGATCGCTACAAGACGAAGTTCCGCAAGCCGCTCAAGGGCGTCACCGATTCCGCGCTGAAGATCCTCGCCTCGTATTGGTGGCCCGGCAACATCCGCGAGCTGGAGAACCTGATCGAGCGCCTCGTCGCGGTCAGCGACAAGGAATGGATCACGGACGAAGACCTCCCGCTCGAGTATCACTTCGCCAAGCTCGATGGCCCGGCGTCGTCGACGAGCGAGACGCGCTTCCAGGAGGCGTGCGACACCTTCGAGCGCAACTTCATCCTGCGCGCGCTCGAGAAATCGGACTGGAACGTCACGGCCACGGCTCGCTATCTCGGCATCCCGCTCAGCACGTTGAAGCACAAGATGGCTCGGCTCGACCTCCGCGATCTGGCGCGCAAGCTGCGCGGCGCCTGACGGCCGACACCCTTCCCGCTCCCTAGCTCAGCCGCAAATTGCGGCTAATCCATTGGCCGATGCGGTCAACCGATTAGCCGTTACTCGCCGCCCGCACACCGCTGGTGCGTCGATTCCGCGCACCGCCGCCCGCGCCAAAGAGTCCGATCGACAAACCTGCAATCAGGGGCGCAAGGCCTGCCGTGCGTCCGCGCATAGGACTCTTTCGACAGGCGGCCACCCATCGGAACACCCGTTGCAATTCTATATATGCAGTTGCGCGACGCCGGCGCCGATTCGAATCCCGACATAGCAAGAGTTCTTCCCTGCGGCCAGACGGCCGCGCCACCGTCGCGGAGTGTGCATGCAAGCGTCGATGTTCAACGTTCGCGTTCCTCTCGAGAATCGGGACGAGGTGTTTCTCATGAACACCTTCACCGACGCGCAGTTGATCGTCAGCGGTGACGTCGTCGACCTGCTCGACCGTGTCGACGGGTTCGCGCCGACCACCGACAGCGAGCGCGAGACGCTCGAGCAACTGGTCGAGAACGGCTTCGTGGTCACCGATCGCGCGACGGAGCGCGGCGAGTTGAAGAACTTCTTTCGCGAAGTGCGCGAGGGAACCGACACCCTCAAGGTCACGGTGCTGACGACGCTGCAGTGCAATTTCGCGTGCGACTACTGCATCCAGGGGGATCACGGCGACTACAACAAGAGCGCGGCCAAGATGTCGATGGCGATGGCCGAGCGGCTTGGCGCGTGGATGGAATCGCGCCTCGACGCGATCGCTCCGGGACGGTTGATCCTCACGTTCTTCGGCGGCGAGCCGCTCCTCAACATGCCGGTGCTCTACTACCTCTCGGAGCGGATGCACGCGTCGTGCAAGGCGCGCGGCGTGCAGATGCTGATCAACATCATCACCAACGGGCTGCTGATGACGCGCGAGATGGTGCTGCGGCTGAACCCG
>JANPCT010000589.1:0-2901 GCA_031431095.1 Acidobacteriota bacterium
GAGATATGTTCGACAAGAAGCTGAAGATGCCGTCCGCCGCCGAAGCGCTCAAGGGCCGCGATGACCGGATGGCGGTTCCGCCACGGCACCATGTCCTCGCCGCGCCGCTCGATGGAACGTTTCCCGCCCCTCTCGAGAAAGCCCTCTTCGGTCTGGGGTGCTTCTGGGGTGCCGAAAAGAAATTCTGGCAGCAGCCGGGCGTTTATACGACCGCCGTCGGCTATGCGGCCGGCGTGACGCCGAATCCGACCTACCGCGAAGTCTGCAGCGGCATGACCGGCCACAACGAGGTGGTGCTGGTGGTGTTCGATCCCGGGAAGCTGTCGTACGACGCGCTGCTGAAGACGTTCTGGGAAAGCCACAACCCGACACAAGGGATGCGGCAGGGAAACGATGTCGGGACGCAGTACCGTTCCGGCATCTACTATTACGGCGAGGCACAGCGCGCGGCGGCGGAACGATCGCGTGACGAGTACCAGCGCGCGCTTGGGTCCGCCGGCCACGGCGCCATCACCACCGAGATCATTCCCGCGCCCGACTTCTACTACGCGGAGGACTATCACCAGCAGTACCTGTCGAAGAACCCCGACGGATACTGCGGGCTGGGCGGCACCGGCGTGAGCTGCCCGTCCGGCGTCGCGGTGCAATGAGCGACGCGGCGCCCGCGTATCCGCTGCGCGCGGTCCTCGCCGGAGTCCTTCTGTTCGCCATCGGCCTCGCCATCCTCGGCGGCACCTACCAGACATATCGGGAGGAGCAGGAGCGCATGCGCGGCTGGCTCCGCGCCAACGGCACCGTGATCGAGCTGATGAAGCGCCGCACGCGGAGCGGGGACGTGATGGTGCCGCTCGTCGCCTTCGCTACCGCGAGCGGCGAGCGGGTCAGTTTCACGGCGGATCCTGGCGGTGACAGTTCGACGTATTACGCGAAGACGGAGGTCGGCGTGCTGTACCATCCCGGCCATCCGCAGGACGCGTTGATCGATCTTCGATCCAGGCGGTGGACCAGGAACGCTCTCGCCGGCGGCGCCGCGCTGGTGCTGATCAGCCTCGGCGGCTACGTCGCGTGGTACGCGAGCCGCTGGGATAGAATGAGGCCGGCTCCATGATCGCGACCGCGAATGAGGCGTCAGAGCGCGGCGTCCGTGTCGCCAGTGCAGGAGGACGGATGAGCGAGGGCCGGCAGCTCACTCGATCGAGTAACAAGATGATCGCCGGCGTCTGCGCCGGTATCGCGGAGTCATTCGGCTGGGACATCACTCTTTTTCGCGTGATGTTCGTCCTCCTCTCGATCCTCTCCGTCGCCTTTCCGGGCATCCTCGTCTACGTCGTCTTGTGGATCGTGATGCCGAAGCCCGCCTGAGCCTCAGCCCGGCAACCGTCGTCCCCTCTGGTCACAACGATCGCAGTCTGTCTGCCGCCGCTCTCAGCGTTTCGTCCTTCTTCGCAAAACAGAATCGCAGCACCGGTGGGGGCGCGGCATGGTAGAGGAACGCCGACGTCGGAATCGATGCCACCCCATGTTCCTTCGTCAGGCGCAGGGCGAACTCCATGTCCGGCTCGTCGGTGATGGCTGAATAATCGAGCAGCTGAAAATAGGTGCCGCGCGATCGGAGCGCCGTCCATCGCGATCCGGCGAGCAGCTCGAGGAACAGGTCCCGCTTGCGCTGGTAGAACGACGACAGCTCGGGATAGCCGCGTCCGGCGGACAGGAACTCCGCCAGCGCATGCTGCACGGGCGTATTGGTCGAAAAGGTGACGAACTGGTGGACCTTGCGGAACTCCGCCGTCAACGCCGCCGGCGCGACCACGTAGCCGACCTTCCACCCCGTGACGTGAAAGGTCTTGCCGAACGAACCGACGATGAAGCTGCGCGCGCGGAGCGCTTCGACTCGCGCCATGCTCTCGTGGCGGGCGCCGTCGAAGACGATGTGCTCGTAGACCTCATCGCTGAGGATCACGATCTCGGTGCCCTCGATCACCTTCGCCAGCTCGGCGACATCGCCGGCGTCGAGGATGACGGCGGCGGGGTTGTGCGGCGAGTTGATGACGATCATCCGCGTGCGTGGCGTGACCGCCGCACGCACCTCGTCCCACGGCACCGCGTAATCGGGATAGCGCAGCGAGACCACGACGGCCTTCCCGCCGTTGACTTCGACAGCCGGCACGTACGAGTCGTAGCACGGCTCGAACACGATCACTTCGTCCCCTGGATGCACCAGCGCGGCGACCGCATCGAAAATCGCCTCGGTGCCTCCTGAGGTGACCGTCACCTCGGTCTCCGGATCGTACTCGGCGCCGTACAGTGAGGCGAACTTGGCGGCGACCGCTTGCCGCAGCGCCGGGACACCCTGCATGGGCGCGTACTGGTTGCGTCCCTCACGCATGTGCCGTGCGACGGCTTCCACGAGCGCCGGGTCGCAGTCGAAGTCGGGGAACCCCTGCGACAGGTTGATCGCTCCCACGTCCGCGGCGAGCTTCGACATCACCGTGAAGATCGTCGTGCCGACGGAGGGGAGTTTGGACTGCAGCTTCACGGTTGGCCGATCGACTGGCAATTGTTTTGTGTGAACATGCGCGCCTCAGGTGTGGAGAGCTTCGAAAACGCCGCTGTCGCGGTTCTTGCGGACCTGGTCCCATTTGAAGTGACGGCCGTTCATGGCGACGTACACCCCCGCCGGCAGCACCTGGACGAAGGACAGCGCGCTGCCGAGATTGAACAGGCCATCCGAGCTGCCGAATGCGTACGGCACCATGGCGCCGGTCAGCATGATTGTTTTTCCCGGCAGGGCCGCGGCCGCCAGGGCCGCCGCAGTCTCAACCATGGTGTCGGTGCCATGAGTGACGACGACGGCGTGCTCGACGGCGCCGAGGCGGTCGATGCCGACTCCGACGGCCGGAG
>JANPCT010000590.1:0-12810 GCA_031431095.1 Acidobacteriota bacterium
GATCCTGCTCTGGTTTCAGGCCGGGAAAGACTTCGATGTATTGGTTTTCATTGACCTTGAAAAACGTCAGACTCAGCGAGCCATCGGCGTTTTTCAAATCGTAAGGCTCTTGAAAGCCCAGCCAGTCATGGTAAAAGCCGCGCGCTTTTTCGACATCGCTGACGAAGATCGCCATATGACCAACACCCAATATTTTCGGGCGTTTCTGCCCCGCGATAGAGAAGGCAGCTAAGGTCAGACAGAGCAGCCCGGCAGACATGATGCGGAGGTACATGGTTCTATCCAATCGCAAAACTCTTGTGTCGCGGAGTGACTGCGTCGTCACAGCCGCACGATGGGAAACGTCTCAGGTCGGCGCGGCGTGGCTGTGCTGCCAAGTGTAGTATGTCGACTGAGCCATGGATCGCCTGAACCACTGGGTCGCGATGTGTGCTGGCTGCGCTCTCCTCGCAGGCGCCGTTCTGCTGCGCGCGCAGTCGGCACCCGCAACGCCATCAGCTTCGCGGCCCATCGATTTCGCGCGCGACATCGAGCCAATCCTCAAACAATACTGCTACGAATGCCACGGCCCCACCAAGTCGCGGGCGCGTCTTCGGCTTCACGCGGTCGATCTGATTCGCAAGGGCGGCGAGTCGGGCCCGATCCTCGTGCCTGGACGAAGCGGCGACAGCTTGCTCGTCCAGCGTGTCCTGGGGCTCGGCGGCGACGACCGGATGCCGAAAGACGGCGACCCGCTGCCGGCCCCTGCCATCGATCTGCTGCGCGCCTGGATCGATCAGGACGCGCCGATGCCCGAGGCGTCCTCGACGCCGGCGGCCGCCGCGTCGAATCCATCCGCCGACCGACACTGGGCCTACGCCAGGCCGAAGCGACCGGCACTGCCGCCGGTCGTCAACGCGTCGTGGGAACGCAATCCGATCGACCGCTTCGTCCTCGCGCGGCTCGAGCGCGAGCGCCTCACACCTTCCCCGGACGCGGCCAAAACCACGCTGCTTCGACGCGTCACGCTGGATCTCACGGGCCTGCCGCCGGCGCCGGACGAGATCGATGCGTTTCTGTCGGACGGGTCGCCTGACGCGTACGACAAGGTCGTCGACCGGCTGCTCGCGTCACCTCATTACGGCGAGCGGTGGGCGCGGCCGTGGCTGGACCTCGCCCGCTACGCCGACACCAACGGCTACGAGAAGGACAACCGCCGATCCATCTGGAAGTACCGCGACTGGGTGATCGACGCGCTGAATCGTGACCTGCCATTCGACCAGTTCACGATCGAGCAGATCGCGGGCGACATGCTGCCGGATGCCTCGATCGAGCAGAAGATCGCGAGCGGCTTCCATCGTAACGCGATGACGAACGAGGAAGGAGGCGTCGATCCGGACGAATCCATGTACGAGATGCTGGTGGATCGCACGAACACCACCGCAGCGGTCTGGCTGGGGACGACGCTGGCGTGCGCGCAATGCCACGACCACAAGTACGATCCCGTGACGCAGAAGGACTACTTCCGCTTCCTCGCATTCCTCGCCAACTCGGACTACGACAGCCGCACCTCTACCGATGGGACGCGCTTCAGCGAGGCGAAGCTCGACCTGGCGACGCCCGCAGACGAAAAGACCCGCCAGCGGCTGCAGGCGGACGTCGACCGGCTCGATCTGAAGCTCAAGGCGGACACGCCCGCGGTACGTCTGGCGCAAAGCCACTGGGTCCGGTCGATGCGCGCGGCCCAGGCCGCCTGGACGCCGCTTTCGCCGGGCGAGGTTCGCGCGACGGGCGGCGTCGTGCTGACGACGCTCGCGGACGGCTCGGTGCTCGCGTCCGGCGCGAACGCCGCGAGCACGTCCTACCTCGTCACCGCCGACACGACGCTGCAGAAGATCACCGGACTGCGTATCGAAACGCTGCCGGATCCGTCTCTCCCGAGAGGAGGACCGGGTCGCGACCCCTACGGTCACTTCCGCGTGACCGGTATCCAGGCGGAGATCGCCCCGACGGGCGGCAGGGGGGATCGCCATCAGCTCGTCCCGTTCAGGACCATCAAGGTGGACGACTCCGCGTACGCGTTCGATCCGACGGAGCTGCTGAGCGCAGGCGAAGGACCGCAGGATCGCAAGCGTGGATCGTGGGCGATCAACGCGATGCGGGAGACCGAACGTCTTCCGCGCCAGGCGGTGCTCGCGGCGGAGGCGCCATTCGGATTTCCTGAGGGCACGCGCATCACGGTGCGGATTCATCATCTGGACGGGACGCTCGGTCAGGGCATCGGCCGATTCCGCCTGTCGGCGACGACTGCCGCCGATCCGCTCGCGGGAGCCGACATCCCCGCGCGCCTTCGGCCCGTGCTGGCTCTCCCGGCGGCGCAGCGCAGCAAGGCGCAGGCCGCCGATCTCGCGGCATTCTTCCAATCGACCTCTCCGCAACTCAAGCCGGCGCGTGGCGCGCTCGCCGCCGCGCGGAAGGCGCTTGGCGACCTGCAGACGCCCTCGACGCTGGTCATGAGGGAGCGTCCGTCCTTCGAGCGGCCGTCGTACGAGTTGCGCCTGCGCGGCAGCTTCACTGCGCGGGGCCCGCGCGTATACGCCGCCACGCCGGAGGCGCTGCACCCGATGCGCGACGATCAGCCCGTCAACCGGCTCGGGCTCGCCCGCTGGCTGGTTGACGAGCGCAACCCGCTCGTCGCCCGCGTTGCCGCGAATCGACTCTGGGAACAGGTGTTCGGCCGCGGCATCGTCGAGACCAGCGAGGACTTCGGGACGCAGGGATCGCCGCCGTCGCATCCGGACCTGCTCGACTGGATGGCCACCGAGTTCATGGCGAAGGGATGGAGCCAGAAGGCCCTCCTCCGCCTCATCGTCACGTCGGCGACCTACCGCCAGTCGTCAGTGGTAACGCCGCAGCTCGCCGAGCGCGATCCGGACAACCGGCTGCTGGCCCGTGGTCCGCGGTTCCGGATGGAGGCCGAGATGGTGCGGGACGTGGCGCTCGCCGCAAGCGGTCTCCTGAGCGCGAAAATGCACGGGCCGAGCGTCTTCCCGCAGCAGCCGCCCGGCATCTGGAACATGCCGTACAACAGCGACAAGTGGACGACGAGCGAGGGCGAGGATCGATATCGGCGCAGTCTGTACGCGTTCTGGCGCAGGACGTCACCGTATCCAAGCTTCGTGACGTTCGACGCGACGAGCCGGGAGTTCTGCACCGTCCGCCGCGTCCGGACGAATACGCCGCTCCAGGCGCTGACGCTGCTGAACGATCCGGCGTCCTTCGAGGCCGCGCGCGCCCTCGCGAAACGGATGATCGCGGCGGGCCAAGCGGCACCCGAGCGGGCGGCCTTCGGTGTCAAGCTCGTCCTGTCGCGCGCCGCCACGCCCGCGGAGCTCGATCGCCTCATCGCGTTGTATCAAACCGAGCGCGCTCACTACGCCACGCATGCGGACGAGGCGGTGCGGGTGACCGGACAGTCCGACGGATCCGGAGTCGAGGACCTCGCCGCATGGACGATGGTAGGCAACGTGCTGTTGAATCTGGATGAAGCGGTGACCAGGCAATGAGCGATTCACGTTCGTCCGAGTCGTTGCGCCGTATGACGCGCCGTCATTTTTTCGAACAGGCCTCGTTCGGGATCGGCGGCCTGGCGCTGGCGTCGCTCGTCGGCGACGTCGCGCACGCCCAGACGCCCGGCCTGCGGTTCGCGCCCAGGGCAAAACGCGTCATCTATCTCTTCATGGCCGGCGCGCCGTCGCAGATCGATCTGTTCGATCCCAAGCCCACGCTGGTCGAACACGACGGACAGGACATCCCGGAGGAATTCGTCAAAGGCGAGCGGTTCGCGTTCATCAAAGGGCGCCCGAAGCTGCTCGGCTCCCCTTTCCGGTTCCAGAAACACGGACGCTCGGGCGCGGAGCTCTCGGAGCTCCTGCCGCACCTGGCGAAGCTCGCCGACGACATCGCCATCGTCCGCTCGATGCAGACGACGCAGTTCAACCATGCGCCGGCGCAAATCTTCATGAACACCGGCCATCAGGTGATCGGCCGGCCGAGCCTCGGGTCCTGGCTCAGTTACGGGCTCGGGAGCGAAAGCAAGGATCTCCCGGCCTTTGTGGTTTTGCTCTCCGGCGAAAACAATCCCGACGGAGGCAAGTCGTGCTGGGGCTCCGGGTTTCTGCCGACCGTGCATCAGGGCGTCGAGTTCCGGTCGGGCGCCGATCCTGTCCTCTTCGTCTCCAACCCTGACGGCGTCGATGCGGAGGGACGCGCCGCCACGATCGCCGCCATCAACGATCTCAATCGCCTGCATCAACTCGAAGTGGCGGACCCCGAGATCCACACCCGGATCGCCGCCTACGAGATGGCGTATCGCATGCAGACGAGCGTGCCGGAGCTGACCGACCTGTCGCAGGAGCCCGCGTCGATCCACGAGCTGTACGGGACGGAGCCCGGGAAGGCGTCGTTCGCGAACAACTGCCTGCTCGCGCGGCGGCTCGTCGAGCGGGGCGTCCGCTTCATCCAGCTCTATCACCGCGGCTGGGACACGCACGGCGCCTCGTTCGGCGAAGACATCGTCGAGAAACTGCCGCACCTGTGTCGTCAGACTGACAAGCCGGTTTACGCGCTGCTGACTGATCTGAAGCAGCGGGGGCTGCTCGACGACACGCTGGTCGTCTGGGGCGGCGAGTTCGGCCGCACGCCGATGAACGAGGCGCGCAACGGCTCGAAATTCCTCGGGCGCGATCATCATCCGCGGGCGTTCACGATGTGGCTGGCGGGCGGCGGCATCAAGCCGGGCGTGACCATCGGCCGCACCGACGATCTCGGCTACAACGTCGTCGAGGATCCGGTCGACGTGCACGATCTCCATGCGACGATGCTGCGGCTGCTGGGGATCGACCACGAGCAGTTGACGCACAAGTTCCAGGGGCGGAACTTCCGCCTGACCGATGTGAAGGGGAAAGTCGTCACGAAGCTGCTGGCGTGAGGGACGATAGGAAGCTCGCTCCGGTGACAAAACCCGCGGAATTCGAGGTTCGCGTGTCGACGACGGGGCGGCTCATCCGCGCAGCACGACAACGGCGCCGCGAGCCGTTTCGGGCGCCGTTGTCGCATATGAAGGGGAGGTACATGCGATGACCGAAATGAGTCGCCGGGCCTTCCTGAAGAGGGCGTCCGCGTCGGCGGTGGCGGTGCCGATGGCGGCGTGCGTCGCGCGTCCGATCCCCTTGAGCTCTCCGTCCGCGTCCGCCATCCCCGATCGTGAGACGGGCACTCTCGTCAACGACATCCACTCGCAGCTCAATGCCACCCGCGTCGCCGAGATCGTCAAGCCGCAGGACGTCGAGGCGCTGCAGGCCGCCGTCGTGCGCGCGACGACCGCGGGGCAGGCGGTATCGATTGCCGGAGGCCGCCACGCGATGGGCGGGCAGCAGTTCGGCGAAGCCGGCGTGCTGATCGATACGCGCGCGCTCAAACGCGTGCTGGCGTTCGACGCCGAGGGCGGCAGCATTACCGTAGAAGGCGGCATTCAATGGCCTGAGCTGATCGACTATTTGAACCGAAATCAGGAAGCCCGCGATCGGCGGTGGGGCATCGTCCAGAAACAGACCGGGGCCGACCGTCTGAGCATCGCCGGCGCGCTGTCGTGCAACGCGCACGGGAGAGGCCTGAACCTCAAGCCGATCGTGCAGCAGGTGGAGTGGTTCGACCTGGTCGGTCCTGACGCGTCTGTCCGGCGCTGTTCGCGCAGCGAGCACACCGAGCTGTTCCGGCTGGCGATCGGCGGTTACGGCCTGTTCGGCGCGATCGCACGCGTCCAGCTTAGGCTCAGGCCGCGCCTGAAAGTGCGCCGCGTGGTCGTGCTGGGCGAGACGGCGAACATCATGGAGCGGTTCGACGAGCGCATTCGGGACGGCTACCAGTACGGCGACTATCAGTTCGCCACCGACTCGAAGCGGGACAGTTTCCTGCGCCGCGGCGTGTTCTCGTGTTATCAGCCCGTGCCTGACGACACGCCGCTCACGGAGCATCCCACGCGCTTCAATCCTGAAGACTGGGCCAGGCTGACGTTCTACTCACACCGCTACAAGCGCCGTGCGTTCGAGGTGTACTCGTCCCGCTATCTCCAGACCTCCGGTCAGATTTATTGGGCGGACTCGCAGCTTTCGGCGGCTTACGTCGACAACTACCACGCCGATCTCGATCGCGCCCTGCGGGCAAAAGTGAAGGCGACGGAGATGATCACCGAAATCTACGTGCAGCGGCCACAGCTCGTGGCGTTCATGGAAGAGGCGCGCGTGGCGCTGCGGCGCCGTCGGGCCAACCTGATCTACGGCACCGTCCGCCTGATCGAACGAGACGACGAGACAATGCTGGCATGGGCGCGCGATCGGTATGCGTGCGTCATCTTCAACCTGCACATCGAGCATTCACCGCGGGCGCTTGCGGAAGCCGCGGACACCTTCCGCGATCTGATCGATCTCGGCATCGCGCATGGCGGGAGCTATTATCTGACCTACCATCGCTGGGCCCGCAGGGATCAGGTCGAACGGTGTTACCCGCAGATGCCGGAGCTCCTGGCGCTCAAGCGGGCTCACGACCCGAACGAGGTCTTCCAGAGCAACTGGTATCGTCACTACCGCGACATGTTCGCGACGACGCCCGGCTGAAGCGCCCTCGTGTAGCGCCAAGGCGCCGGAGCGCCTCGGCTCGATTGCCCGGCAGGCCGACAACACCCGCAAGGAGGCGAAGCGGGAGAGACAGCGTGGAGACGGTACTGCTACTGGGCGGCCGTCACCGTTTCGGCTGTCCCACGCGAAACGGTGACGGTTCCGAGCTGCCTACTGCGAGCCGTCCTGCTGCGCCCGCGCGATGAACACCGCGGCGATCGCCTTTCCGAGATTCACACCCGCGACGTTGTCCATCTGATAGTGAATCCCTGCCCAGATTCTCGAGTCCCCTGCTTCCTTGCCTATGGCGCGCACCAAGACCGCCCGCGTGGGGAACAGGTAGGCCAGCACCTCGGACCGCGTCGCAGAGAACGTCGAGTGATTCGACGGGTAGCTCGGGAACTGGGGCACGGGGAAGAGCGGAACGGGGGACACCATTTTCGGTGACAGGTTGGGGCATTCCAGCGATCGACAAGCCGGTGCCGTCCTTCGACAGGTAGGCATGGCTTGGCGCGAGCCTGTCGATGCCCGGGGTGCCGTCCGCCTTGAACTGCGGTGAGCCGTACTGGCAGGTCCGCGTGTACTTCCAGCTCGTGACCGAATCGTTGTCCGGGTTCGCGGCTTTTGCCGGATCGAGTGCCGTGTCGAAGCGCACGAGCAGGCCCTCGTCCATGGCGACGACCCGTCCAGTCTACCGCCGGTGCTACTCGACGACCTTCGTGACGAAATACGTGACCTTCGCCCCGGGGACGAGGATCATCTGGTGCGGCACCTTCGCCGGAATGTGGAGCACGTCGCCGGCACTCAGCTTGGCTTCAGTTCCCCCGCGGATCGACGGCCCCCGCATCTCTCCCGGCGCCGTCGTCTTGCCATCGACGATGGTGCCGCCGTAGACCATCGTGATCTCGCCGGAGGAGATGAACATCACGTCCGCCTGCTTCTCGTGCCATTCGGCGACACCGGATCCTTCGCGGTGTGCGATCATGAAGGTCCGGTTCCCCTCGGTCGCGATCGTCTCACTCGCGACCTTCTGGGCGTCGAGCTTCTTGGCGAGCTCCGCGCCCTTCGCCGCGATATCGGTTGATCGCCAGACGTAGACGCCGCCGGCGCCGCTCTGGATCGCAAATCCGCCCACGGCCACCATCGCAATGAACAAACGCATGACTACCTCGATTCGTCGGAATGTGCGCGATTAGATTACTACGGCAGTCCCCGCGTTGCCGCTTGCGTCGGACGCAATCCTCGATCGCCATCGAAACCGGCATGATCCGCTGGGCGAAATAATCAGCCTGTTTCCTACGCGAACCTGACGCCGATGCGATCGCCGACCGAACGGATGTAATCGCGCCCTTCGGCGTATTCCTCCGGCGTCTGCAGGTGCTCGAGCATCAGCGGCGCGTCGACCGGCAGCTGCGAGAGTTGCCGCAGATATGCAGCGTAGTCAATCTGACCCTTGCCGGGAACGACCTCGCGGAAGTGCACGTTGTATTCGGGAATCCACGCGAGGTCCTTGGCATGACAGGACACGATCCACTTCCCCAGCGTCGCGAAGCAGTCCCTGATGAAGTCGCCGTTGCGATAGAAACGTGCCGGCGAATTGATGCCGTTGCACACGTCCATGTGCACCGCGAACGCCGGCCTGTCCACCGCGCGAATCAGCTCGAGGTACGAGTCCGGCCCGTCGGGCAGGCTCCACCCCATCATCTCGATCGAGAACTTTGTCGCGCGGGGCCTGACGGCATCGATCACCTTGCGGCAGTTCTCGACCGTCGCATCGAAGAATTCCTGCGAGAGATTATTGGGATGTGCCCCGTACCACACCGTCGGATTGTACGAACCTGCGATGTTCACGCAGCACCGCGCCTCGACCGCGTCCGCCAGCGCCAGCCGGTCGATCACGTAGCGAAGATTGTCGGCCCGCTTCTGAGCGTCGGGGTCGAGCATGTTCCGCCATGCGCCGACCTCCGCGATCACTACCTGCTCCGCCGCGAACGTCGTTCGGATGGCGCGTACGCGATCGCTGTCGCTGGCCGCCGCCGCGGGACAGTAGGCGGCGCTGTAGCCCCACCGCCGGTGTTCCCGCGCCAGTTCAGCCGGATCGTCGGATTTCAGGAAGATCGGGCCGCCGAGACGGATCGCGCGCGACTGGAGCGCGCCGAGGAAGGGGACGGCGCACGCCGCCGCAAGAAACTCTCGCCGCGTGGGCTCCGCGCCGGTGCGATCATCAGTAGCCATGCTGCATGGTAAGAAGGATTCCCGTTCCACTTCGACATCGGCAGTTCGTCGTACGGCAGCACCATCTTCCGCCGCATTCCCATCCACATCAACCGGCTACTTGTCCGGTAGCCGGGTCGGCGCCAGCAGCTTCACGTCCTTGCGGCTGGTGGACAGAGAGAACTTCTCGTTCAGCTTGACGCCATCGGGGATGGTATAAGTCAACACGTACTGATGCAGCAGGTTATCCGCAACCCTCGCGAGCGCTGGACCCAGCACGACGCTGCCGTTCACCTGCTCGATTATTCCACCGCTCTGCTTCGGCCCGTCACCGAGCACCTTCCCCAGCTCGATACCTGCGAGATACACGACGCTCAAGCTGGCGCCGCTGCTCTTCAACGCGTTCAGCGCCTCGTCGGCGGTGTCGGACAGCGCCTGCTCGCCGTTCACCGTCAACGCGATGATCGACGCGCGCCTCGCCTTGCGCTGCTGCAGCTCCTTGGCGGCGTCGGTGACGCCCGCGATGATTTGCTCGCCATCGTTCGGAATTCTCCCGCGCTGTCCTATGCGCCCGAGCGCCGCCCGCAGTTCGTCGCCGTCCTGCGTGAAGTCCACCACCTTGATGGCCTGCGGTTGCAGCACCCTGATCGCAAATTCCGCGCGCCCGAATGTCGCTTGAACGAACTGACCCACCGCGGCACGGAACCCGCCCGTCCCGCCGTCATCGACGAGGATGGAGATCTGCATCGGCGCGGTGGCGGACTTGACGGTCTCGATGGCGCGGTCCTTTCCACCCTCCTTCACCGTCAGGTCGGCCGCGGTCAAATCAGTGACGTGGACCCCTTTTGCATCGACTGCGGAAAAATAGACGGTCCGGAGCACGTCGGCGCTCGGCCCGGCCGTCCCGGTCGTCGCGGCCAGCAGGATCAGCGTCAGGGTCAGGGTCAGTACTTTTTTCATAAGAAGTGAGCGTATCTTCGCATGATGCCGCGCGTGCAACTCGCCGACGGCTGACGCTGTTTCAGTCGCGTCTGCCTCCGAATTGTTGGAGTCGCGATGAGGCCCGTCAGGTCTCCGCCGTCGCCGTGACGATAGCCGGCACTAGCGGGATCTCGAAGGTTAGCGGCACGCCCGTTATCAGACTGCCGGGGCGGTCGGTGCCCTCCCCGAACACCGCGCCCGCACCCCGACAGGCCTCGCGCACACCACAGAGACCGGGAGACAGCGGCACGGTGGCCGCGATTCTACGTCAGGCCGACCAAAAGGTCTTCACTACTGGCGCTGTGATGCTGGCGAACGGCCTGGCCTCGCGCGGCTGCGCCGAAGAACTCCGTGCAGTCGATCCAGGAGCCGTGCGCACTCATCTGCCTGGGGTATTGGGGGCGCGGGCAGGTTCCACGGTCCGCAAATAGGCGACCAGATCGATCACCTGACGATCCGTCAGGCCGTCGAACAGGCCTGGCGGCATCATCGAGGAGGACGTCGCTTCACGCGTCTGGATGTCCGCCTTTCGAATCACGACGGCGTCCCGGCCGACGACGCGCAGCGTGACCTGCCGATCGGTCTCGGCCATGACGTTCCCCGCAAACGTGCGGCCGTCGCGTGTCGTGACGAGCACCATCTTGTACGCGTCCGGCACCTCTGCGTTCGGGTCGAGCACGTTCACGAGCAGATACTCCAGGTTGGCGCGGTTCGAGCCCGTCAGGTCGGGGCCGATGCTCCCCCCTTCCCCGTCGAGCTTGTGGCACGAGCCGCACGTCCGCTGAAACGTCGCGCGCCCGTTGACCACGTTCGCGCTGCGGATCGCCGTTTCGTTGAGGAGCCTGCGGTACTTCGCGTACGTCCTCTCCTCCACCACGCCCTGTTCGATCGGTCCCCACACGTCGGTGAAGCCGGCGCCGACGACGCGGAGCAATTGCCTCGCGACGTGAGCGGGGATGTCACGACGGGGGATGGTATTGGCGGTGAGCGCGGTGGTCAGGAGACGGGCGTAACTGCGGCGCGACGCGAGCGTCTGAACCGCCTCCGCCTTCTCGACGCGGTTGAACGTCCCGTAGCGCTGGATCAACAGCGTGCCGAGCGACGCGTCATCAAACGCGGCGATGGCGCGGATGGCCTCAATGCGGATGGGCCCGTCGGCGACGAGCGGCGGCAATTCCGGAATGAGCTGGGCGCGGCGTTGCAGGGCGAGGGTCTGGAGCGCCCGGCGACGCTGCTCGAGCGGCGCCGTCCTGCTGCGCACCGCGTCGACATTCCGCCTCGCCGTGTCGGCGTCGCCGAACTGCTGCGTGATGTCCTGTGCGAGGCGCGCCACCGTCCGGTCGGCCCGCTCGAGCCGTTGCCGGACCGACGGCCAGTTCGGAGGCGGGTCCAGGCCGACGCGCCCTTCCAGACCATCCCGCATGCCTTCCAGCAGACTCGGCAACACCTTCGACCGCGCGCCGATCGCCGCCACTAGCGGCTCGAGCGCGTCGGCATCGACGGTGCGGCGCGCGATGAAACGTGCGACGGCGGGAATGCCGCTCCGGTTCGCGTGCTCGAGCGCGATAGACGGATTCTGCGCCACGAGCGGCTCGACGGCGAGCCAGATCATCTTCGGCACGTTGTGATCGGCGGCATCCTCCGTGCGCGCCATCAACTCCGAAGCGATGCTCCACCGGGCTGCGGGATCGATGCGCTGAAGCGCGGCCGCCAGGTACAGGCGCACGACGGCAGACGGCTCGCTGCGTGCCATGCTGACGAACCTCTCGAGGGCGACGGGCGGCGCCGCGCGGTCCTCGTTGAGCAACTGGACCGCCCAGGCGCGGACATATTCATCAGGATCGGCGAGGGCCTCGACGAGCGCGTCCGCTGTCCAGCCGCCGGTCACGTGAAGGGCCCACATCGCACGAAGACGCCAGTCCGCGTTGGTGGTCGTCCGGAAGATGCGGCGAAGTTCGTCGTGCGTGCCCGGCTGCACGGCCCCTTGCGCCGCACGGTGCTGCAGGATGACGCGGGCGCGCCGGGCGTGCCAGTCACTCGCGCTCGTCTGCAGGGCGACGAGTTGCGCATCGGTCATCTTCTGCAGATCCGAATAGCGGTCGGTCCACTGTTTAGCCCGCGAGTGTGTGGGCGCGACTCTGAAGATCCGTCCGGTTTCGTAATGGAGGACATCCATGCCGCAGATGTCGCCGTCGTGCCAGTCGAGCACGTAGAGGGCGCCGTCGGGGCCGATCTCGACGCTGAAGCCAATCCACTGCGCGTTGTTCGCCAGCAGGAAGTCCTCGCCATGGCGAGCGGTGAACCCCGAGCCCTTGCGGACCAGCACGTCCGACAGCACCGCGTGCTCGTGAATATTGGCCATGAAGATCCGGCCGTGCTGCGACGCGGGGAACGCGTCGGACTGATACACGCGCGCCCCGCCGTGCGCGGAGCTGTGCCGGTGATCGGCAATGGTTTGAATGTCGCTGTAGACGTACGGATTGAAGTGCTGCCCTCCCTGCCGCTGATAGATGCCGCCCAGGATCACATGCCACAGGTGCGGGATCACGCACGCGCTGATGAGCAACTGCCCCTTCGCGTCGTAATCGATGCCCCACGGGTTGCTGAAACCGTGCGCGACGACTTCAAAGATCTCTTTCGTCGGGTGGTATCGCCACACGCCGCCGTTGATGTCGACGCCGTCGCCGGCCAGGATGTCTGCGGGGAACGGATCCTGGTGCTGGTAGACACGCCCCTTGCCTTGCGGCTTTCTGATCTTCGACGCGGTCGCATACCCCTGCAAGCCGTAGAGCCAGCCGTCGGGACCCCAGTGGAAGCTGTTCAGCGTCTCGTGACGATCCTGGATGCCCCATCCGGTGAGGCGCACCTCGATGTGCGCCATGTCGGCCTTGTCGTCGCCGTCGCGATCGGGAACGAACAGCAGGTTCGGCGGGGCGCCGACCAACACGCCGCCGAAACCGAC